>NZ_DDKU01000181.1:0-27058 GCF_002339775.1 Thalassolituus sp. UBA2590 | reverse complement strand
GGCTCGGACGACAGATCCTGAAGTGAGACCTGAGGGATACCAGCCAGCCGATGATTGGCTGCACAGACGCACACCATGTCGTCTTGCCAGAGAGGGATGGCAGCAATATCGCTTTTGGGTGTTTGCTCCAGTGTTGTCAGTGCGAGGTCGACCTGACGTAGTCTCACCGCCTGGTAGGCACGCTCAGAGCCCATAAACTGCAGGTCGAGATCCACATTTGGGTGAGCATGTACAAATTTTCTGAGAACAGGCGGTAGTCGGTGCAGGCCGATATGGTGGCTGGTCGCTAAGGTCAGGCTGCCGCTGATATCGCCGGAAATATTCTCCAGTTCAAGTTCTGTGTCTGAGACAAGATCCAGAATATGTTGCGCTCGGGGGAGGAGGGCTTCGCCAGCCTCGGTCAGGCTGATGGTTCTGTTGTGACGATCAAACAGAGTGGTGCCTAGCTGTTCTTCCAGTTGCTTGATACGTTTACTGACCGCTGATTGCGTCAGATACAAAGACTCTGCTGCCGCTGAAAATGACTTTTGCTCAGCGACTGCTATAAACGCCTTTAACGATTGTGTATCCATGTCACACCCCGGAAGAGCTGATACTAAATAGTAGCTGGTATTCCCAGTAGGAATTCAAACTAGAAAAAATATGAATTTCTGTTGTTTATCAGCTCAGGTATCATTCAGCAAGTGATTAATGATGAGAACCTAACTAAAGAGATGGGAGTACCGAGCATGGCCGGCAAGACTCTTTACGACAAACTCTGGGATCAGCACGTGGTGAAAACCCGTGAAGATGGCACAGCGTTGATATACATCGATCGTCAGCTTCTGCACGAAGTGACCTCTCCACAGGCGTTTGAAGGTCTGCGTATTGCAGGTCGCAAGCCATGGCGCTTAGACGCTAACCTGGCGACACCTGACCACAATGTTCCGACCACCGTACTTGAGCGTAAATCAGGTATCGAAGGTATTCAGGATCCGGTATCCCGTATTCAGGTTAAGACTCTGGACGACAACTGCGATCATTTTGGCATTAACGAATTCAAAATGGCCGACAAGCGTCAGGGCATCGTGCACGTCGTTGGCCCAGAGCAGGGCGCGACGCTGCCGGGTATGACGGTTGTGTGCGGTGACTCCCATACGGCAACCCACGGCGCGTTCGCTGCACTGGCGCATGGTATTGGCACCTCCGAAGTTGAGCACGTGCTGGCGACTCAGTGCCTGATTCAGCGCAAAATGAAAAACCTGCTGATCAAGGTCGACGGTGAGCTGGGCAAAGGTATTACCGGTAAAGACGTGGTTCTGCACGTGATTGGTGTCATCGGTACCGCCGGTGGTAACGGTTGCGCCATGGAGTTCGGTGGTTCTGCTATCCGCTCTATGAGTATGGAAGGCCGTATGACCATGTGTAACATGGCGATCGAAGCCGGTGCCCGTGTGGGTATGGTAGCGTTCGATGAGATCACTGCTGAATACGTGAAAGGTCGCCCGTTTGCGCCTAAAGCAGATCAGTGGGAACAAGCCGTCGCTGCATGGTCTGACCTCAAGTCGGATGACGATGCTGAGTTCGATAAAGTCGTTGAGATTCGCGCCGAAGACATCAAACCACAGGTGACCTGGGGTACCTCTCCAGAGATGGTGACGACCGTTGATGGCACGGTTCCAACGCTTGAAGACGCTGAAGACGATGTGGAGCGTTCAGGCTTTACCCGTGCTTATGAGTACATGGGCTTAAAGCCGGGTCAGAAAATCACGGACATTAAGCTGGATCGTGTATTCATCGGTTCTTGCACGAACTCCCGTATTGAAGACCTGCGTGCCGCTGCTGAAGTTGCGAAAGGTCGTAAAGTGGCGGACAGCCTGATTCAGGCCTTAGTCGTACCGGGCTCTGGTCTGGTGAAAGAGCAGGCAGAGAAAGAAGGTCTGGATAAGATTTTTATCGAAGCCGGTTTTGAATGGCGTGAGCCAGGTTGTTCTATGTGTCTGGCGATGAACGCTGACAAACTGGGCAGCGGTGAGCACTGCGCGTCTACCTCTAACCGTAACTTCGAAGGCCGTCAGGGCTACGGTGGCCGTACGCATCTGGTGAGCCCGGCGATGGCGGCTGCGGCTGCGATTGCTGGTCACTTCGTTGACGTGCGTGAACTTTAATAGGAGAACATAAGATGAAAGCATTTACTGTACATCAGGGTGTTGTCGCTCCTATGGATCGCGCCAACATTGACACCGATATGATCATTCCTAAGCAGTTCCTGAAGTCGATCAAGCGTTCTGGTTTCGGCCCGAACCTGTTCGATGAGCTGCGTTATCTGGATGAAGGTCAGCCGGATGCGGATAACAGCGGTCGTCCGCTGAATCCAGACTTCGTACTGAACCAGCCACGTTATAGCGGTGCTTCCGTACTGTTGGCTCGCGAAAACTTTGGTTGCGGTTCAAGCCGCGAGCACGCGCCATGGGCGCTGGAAGACTTCGGTTTTCGTGCGATCATTGCGCCAAGCTACGCGGACATTTTTTACAACAACAGCTTTAAGAATGGCCTGCTGCCGATTGCTCTGGACGAAGAGACGGTTGATCGTCTGTTTAGAGAAACTGAGGCAAGCGAAGGTTATCAACTGACTGTCGATCTGGAGAATAAGAAGGTGGTGACGCCTTCTGGTGAAGAGATCGCCTTTGAGGTGGACGATTTCCGTCGTCACTGTCTGCTGAATGGTCTGGACGATATTGGTCTGACGTTGCAGGACGCTGACGAAATTCGCGCCTATGAAGAGAAGCGTCGCGCCTCTTCTCCATGGTTGTTTGGTGCCTAACCGCTGCGGATTAGTTAATTAGTTGTTCTGTGGCACGCCGTTAATACGTCCGTGTAGGCTCGGGTGCCGCGTCCATGCGGCACACGGCCCCCGAACCAACCAATTAACTATCCGATATCTACATATTTAGCCTCCAGTGAGGCTTGAGGAATGTTGGCAGGTGCTATTACAGCCCTTTGTGCCATGGCCAGATCTGTTCCATACAGATCCCGGCACTTCCACCATCCATGGTGGTCGGATGGCACAAGGGAGCTCCCAGGGATGGGTTCACGGCGTGCTGTGATGGCACCTGGCGATGTTCCGGAAAAGAATTGTGCCGCTGCATCGCTGTGTCGGTATTAAAGAATTGCGAAGATAGATTTTAAGGTTTTAGAAATGAGCAAAAACGTACTGATTCTGCCGGGCGATGGTATTGGCCCGGAAATCGTTGCAGAAGCCGTTAAGGTTCTGAACGTAGCGAACGAAAAATTCAATCTGGGTCTGGAGCTGGTGGACGGTCTGGTCGGTGGTTCTGCCTACGACGTACATGGCACGCCACTGCCAGAAGAGACCATGGACAAAGCTCGCGCAGCAGACGCAATCCTGCTGGGTGCGGTAGGTGGTCCTAAGTGGGATAACCTCGAAGATCGCGAACTGCGTCCTGAAAAAGGTCTGCTGGGTCTGCGTTCAGGTCTGGAACTGTTTGGTAACCTGCGTCCGGCCATTCTGTACCCGCAGCTGGCGGAAGCGTCTTCACTGAAGCCTGAAGTGGTTTCTGGTCTGGATATTCTGATCGTACGTGAACTGACCGGTGGTATTTACTTCGGTAAGCCTCGCGGTATCCGCGTTCTGGAAAACGGCGAGCGCGAAGGCTACAACACCTACGTTTACAGTGAGTCTGAAATCAAGCGTATTGCGCACGTTGCATTTGAATCTGCGATGAAGCGTAACAAGAAACTTTGCTCTGTCGATAAAGCCAACGTTCTGGAAGTGACCGTGCTGTGGCGCGAAATTCTGGAAGAAGTGGGCAAAGAATACCCAGAAGTTGAACTGTCCCACATGTACGTGGACAACGCAGCTATGCAGCTGGTACGCGCACCTAAGCAGTTCGACGTGATGGTTACCGGGAACATGTTCGGTGACATCCTGTCAGACGCTGCTGCAATGCTGACTGGTTCTATCGGCATGCTGCCTTCCGCCTCTCTGGATAAAGACAACAAAGGTATGTACGAGCCATGTCATGGTTCAGCACCTGATATTGCCGGCCAGGGCATTGCTAACCCATTGGCAACCATCCTGTCAGCTGCGATGATGTTGCGTTACTCACTGGGTGAAGGCGCGGCTGCAGACGCAATTGAAAAAGCGGTCAGCGATGTACTCGATAAAGGTCTGCGTACTGGCGACATCTTCTCTGAAGGTATGCAGAAAGTTTCAACCGCCGAAATGGGCGAAGCAGTGGTAGCTGCTCTGCAGGAGGTTTAATTACATGTCACAGATGAATGTTGGCCTGGTAGGCTGGCGCGGAATGGTCGGCTCAGTCCTGATGCAGCGTATGCAGGACGAGAAAGATTTTGACCTGATTAATCCGGTATTTTTCACCACGTCTCAGAAAGGTCTGCCAGCACCGGATTTTGCCGGTAAGGACTGCGGAACTCTGGAAGATGCATTTGATATCGATGCACTGAAAGCACAGGATGTCATCATTACCTGTCAGGGCGGCGATTACACCAAAGAAGTGTACGGCAAACTGCGCGAAGCTGGCTGGAACGGTTACTGGATCGATGCAGCATCTTCACTGCGTATGGCCGACGATGCCATCATCGTCCTTGATCCTGTTAACAAAGACGTGATCGAAAAGGGCATTGAGTCAGGCGTAAAAACCTACGTTGGCGGTAACTGTACCGTTAGCCTGATGCTGCTCGCACTGGGCGGTCTGTTCGAGAAAGATCTGGTGGAGTGGGTTGCTCCTCAGACTTATCAGGCAGCGTCTGGTTCAGGTGCGCGTCACATGCGCGAACTGATCTCTCAGATGGGTGCTATCCGCGACGAAGTGAAAGACAAGCTTGATGACCCTGCCAGTGCGATTCTTGAAATCGACCGTCAGGTCGCTGACTTCATCCGTAGCGATGCGCTGCCGACTGACCAGTTTGGTGTGCCTCTGGCGGGCAGCCTGATTCCATACATCGACTCTCAGCTCGAATCTGGCCAGAGCCGTGAAGAATGGAAAGCGCAGGTTGAAGCGAACAAAATTATGGGTCGCAGCGACAATCAGGTACCAGTCGATGGTCTGTGTGTTCGTGTAGGTGCGATGCGTTGTCACAGCCAGGCGATGACGCTGAAGTTGAAGAAAGACATTCCGGTCAGTGAAATCGAAGAGATCCTTGCCGGTCATAACGATTGGGTGAAAGTAATTCCGAATGATCGTGATGCGAGCATGACGGAACTTACTCCAGCAAAAGTGACGGGCACATTAAGTATCCCGGTAGGCCGTATTCGTAAGCTGAATATGGGTCCGGAATATATTTCTGCCTTTACTGTCGGCGATCAGCTCCTTTGGGGCGCAGCTGAGCCACTTCGCAGAATGTTGCGCATTTTGTTGAATAAGTGATGAGAAAGCGGGGCATTTGCCCCGCTTTTTTCATGGTGGCTGATAGAAAAATGCTCTAAGTGTTTCATACGTCACGCTTTTATCCCCCGCAAACCGGGCAAAATATTGCGTTAGCTGACTTTATATTTGATACTACGAATCGCTTATGAACGGAATCTATAAGTAAGCTGGGTCAGGATCATCTAAAAAGAAAGCGGTTTTTCGAAAACCTGCGATACATCGTCGCGAACGACAACAAGGAAGCAATAATGAAGCGCCTACTTGCTAAAAGCATTCTGTTGGCTGGGGGAATGTCCTTATCATCTCATATTCTGGCGTTGGGCCTGGGCGAGATGGAACTGGACTCTGCACTGAATCAACCCCTGAGCGCAGAGATCAAGCTTATTGATACGCAAGGTCTGACCAGCTCGGAAATTAAACCAAAGCTTGCCAGTGCTGCTGACTTCGAACGCGCAGGTATTGATCGCTACCAGTTCCTTACGCAGATGAAATTTTCGGTCAATGGCGACCGTATTCTGATCACGACCCGTGATCCTGTTAATGAACCTTTTCTGAATTTCCTCGTAGAGCTCAACTGGCCGGCAGGTCGTGTGCTCCGCGAATACACCGTTCTTCTTGATCCACCGGTATTCGAAGAAGGACGGGTTCAACCATTAGTTGCAGTGCCTGCGGGCTCCGTTCAGTCACAGACGACGGTAACAGCGCCTCAGTCGCGTCCAGAACCGAAGCCTGCACCTAAGCGCTCAAATAGCTGGCAGACTCCAGCTGCGCCGGGCACCTACAAGGTTCAGCCGAACGACACCCTCTGGGAAATCGCTCTGGCAACCCGGCCAGATGCGTCTGTGACTCCACAACAAATGATGATCGCTCTGCAGGACGTTAACCCTGGAGCTTTCATCAATGGCAATATCAATCGCCTCAAAACCCACACTGTTCTTGATATCCCTGATGCTTCCATCATTGAAACGGTAAATAACCGCGAAGCTGTTGCTGAAGTAGTACGTCAGAACCGTGAACTGAAAGCCGGTGTTGCTCAGATTGATGCAACTGGCCGTAATACTGATACTTCTGGCCCACGCAAATCAACCGGAAATGGCGAAGTTCGCCTTCTCGCATCTGAAGCAAGCGGCGACTCGAACCAGTCGGGTGGGGCTGTTTCGGGTAAAGCCGGCACCGCTGGTGCGGCTGAAACAGATCTGGCGATTGCGCTTGAGAATCTCGATAAGAGCCAGCGTGAGAATCAGGAGCTGGTAGAGCGCCTTAATGCGCTTGAAGAGCAGCTCGCTAAAATGGAGCGTTTGATTTCGCTTCAGAATGACCAGCTAGCCAATATGCAGGCTGGGACCGAGCCAGCTGCAAAAGCGGACGCGACGGGCGTAGCTACCACTGAAGCCGCAACCGAACAGACAAGTGAATCAGTAACTGAATCTGCCACAACGCCTGCTGAAGACGCTGCTCCAGTAGAGCAGCAAACAGAGACTGAGGCAGTAGCCGAAGCGGCACCTCAAGAAGCTCCGGCAACTGAAGACGCTGAATCTGAGTCTGAGGCAGGTACTGATTACAACTACAGCGAAGGTGCTGCAGCCGAGACTGAGCAGGCTGCTCCAGTTCAGACTGCTGAACAGAAAGCTATGGCTGAGCGAGCGGCAGCGGAAGCTCGTCGCTCTGCGGCAGAATCGGATAAAGGTATCGTCGCTAAAGTTATGGCTGACCCTTACCCGTACTTCGCCGTTGCGGCGGGTCTGTTGCTAATGCTTGTTTACGCGATCATGAAGCTGAAAGCGCGTAAAGAGGAAGATGCCGTTGCAGAAGCCGAAGCGGAATTGAATGCAGCCGAGGCAGCAGCGATGGCGCCAGGTAACTCTGAGCTGGATCTGCCTGATAACAATGACCTTCCGGGATTCGATGACAATCTGTCATCAGATAATGGCGATGACAGCTTCGGTAACTTCGATCTGGGCGACGAAGAGCTCGATAGCAATATCGAATCTGATCTCTCTGATATCGACCTGGATGCCTACGAAGATGCCGATGGCGAGTATGAAACTGTCGGTCAGACCGAAGACGCCATCAGTGAGTCGGACATTTACATTGCCTACGGGAAATTTGATCAGGCGATCGAGCTTCTCAAAGGTGCAATTGCGGCTGAGCCAGAACGCACGGACCTGCGGCTGAAGCAGCTTGAAGTACTCTCTTCGCTTGATGATGCAGAAGCTTTTGCCGAGGCAGAGGCGAACCTGATTGCGATTGGTGATTCGGCCGCGAACGCAGAAGCAGCAGAATTCAGACAGCAACTGTCTAATCCAATTGAGCCGGAAATCCGTGCTGACGAACCAGGTGCATTGAGCCTTGATGGCGAGCTGCCTTCAATTGATGAATCCGCAGAAGATGAATTTGAAGGTGGGATGGACTTTGGTGCCGCGTTGGACTTCGGTGATGATGCAGCACCGGAAGACGATGGTATTGGCGCTCAGCTGGAAGAGGTGCCTGACCTTAAGTTGGATGAGTCTTCAGATTTTGACGCAGAAAAAGAGGGCGTCGACATGTCCCTCGAAGATGATGCGCCGGAGCTGGATGATGACCTTCTTAACTTTGATTTGGGTGACGATGATGAACTCTCTGCGGAGACAGTTGCGGCTGATTCGTCCGATGATGTGTTAACTGAAGAGAGTGACAGTCTCGCGTCGCTTGATGATGCCGACGACGAGCTTCCTTCTCTGGATCTCGATGCAGACGATTTAACGACTGATCTTGAAGATATTACAGCGGAGCTTCCTGCTGAGCCTGAGAATGATAGTGCGTCCTCAATCGATTTCAGTGTTGACGATTTCGATCTGGATTCAGATTCCAACGATCTTGTGGATTCTACAGAAACGTTAGAAGGCCCTGCGGAGTCTCCGGTTGCTGGCGAACTGGCAGATTCTGAAGACGATCTGTCACTCGATTTCGAAGTTGACGAAGCTACGACATCTTCTAATGAAGAATTGGACGACCTTCTTGATGCGGACGGTGATCTGGATACTGTTGCTTCCTCTGAAGAAGAACTTCCAGAGCTGACGTTCGATGTGGAAGATAGCTCTGATTCTGAACATGCTGATTCTGAACTTGCTGAGTCTGCAGATGATGTTTCTGTTGAAGAGGCCGGTGAGGAAGCTGGAGAAGAGGTCGCGCACGAAGCGCCTGAATCCGACACCTCTGCTGACCCTGTTGACGAAAGCTCTGCAGACGAAGATGAGTTGGTTGCAGCGCCAGACTCCGAGGGTGAAAACGTATCGGACGATCTCGAAGCCCTGATGTCTGGTGATGATGACCTGGCGGGTGGCAGTGACCTGATCGGAGGTATCGACCTAGATGAGCTGGCAGCCGCTGATGACGAGTTCGACTTCCTGGCGGGCACTGATGAGTGTGCTACGAAACTTGATCTGGCGCGCGCATACGTCGATATGGAAGATATTGATGGTGCGAAAGAGCTCCTTCAGGAAGTCGTCCAGGAAGGGAATGATGCTCAGAAGCAGGAAGCGAAAGACCTGATGGATAAGCTCGCCTGATAGCATGACTGATTTAGAAGATGGCTACCGTCGCTACGCGGCGGTTGTTGAATACAACGGTGCTTGCTTTCATGGCTGGCAACGTCAGAAACATCACGACGAACCTACCGTACAGGCCGCTCTCGAAGCGGCCATTTCTGTTGTAGCTAACCACCCTGTAAGCGTTGCCTGTGCCGGTCGCACCGATGCCGGCGTCCATGCGACGAGGCAGGTTATTCACTTCGATACGAAAGCTCAACGCAAGGACTATGGCTGGATGATGGGGGTGAATACTCATCTTCCGGACGGCGTTGCTTTGCAGTGGGTTGGTGAGGTCGGAGGTGACTTTCACGCTCGCTACAAAGCCCAGGCCCGTCGCTATCGGTATGTGATTTATGACAGCCCGTCTCGTATGGCGCTGATGCATGACCAGCTGACCTGGTGGAAATACCCACTGGATGCTGAGCGTATGCACGAGGCGGCTCAGCACCTTATTGGCACTCATGACTTTACATCGTTCCGGGCGAAGGACTGTCAGGCTAAATCTCCAGTGAAAGAGATGCATGCCATATCAGTGCAACGTTTTGATCGTATTCTGGTCATAGAACTGGAATGTAGCGCGTTCCTGTATCACATGGTTCGTAACATCGTAGGCGTGCTCTTGCCAATCGGAGAAGGGCACAAATCTCCGGACTGGATGAAAGACGTTCTTGAATTCCGGGATCGCTCAAAAGCAGGCATCACGGCACCGGGTGGTGGGTTGTATTTTGTTGGAGTGAAATACCCTGAGCAGTTCACCCTTCCATGTGAGCCTTGGGGGCCAGCATTGCTGCAGCCTCTTTTTGAAAAATAGAATTCTGGAGTGAATCACCCATGCGAGCGGCGTTAAGACAATTTTTAACAGTGGCGTTGTTTTCGGTAGGCCTTGCATCTTGTGGCGGAGATTGGGGGCCTGAGAATGACGGTGACGGCTTTGGCGATCGAGAAGAGCCAGTACAGACTGATGTCGCAAGGCTTGCATTGCACCAGGGAACTAATAACGGAACCGGTGCCACCCACGAGCGCCAGGTGCGCTTCCTTCGCGATCAGGTGAGTTATGAGGATGCGTTGCTTAACTACTCGTCCGACGATAGTTCAGCGCAGGATGTCGACTTTGAAGAGTTTCAGCTTCTTCTGATCGATATGGGCACCCGGAGCACCGGCGGATATGCCATTGCCGTGAGTGATGTCTACGAAGAAGAAGGGATCGTGACTGCAGAGTTGCGTTATACCTACCCTGAAGAGGATTGCTCTGTTTCTGAAGCAGAGACAACTCCTTATCTTTTCTTACGACTGGAAACTCAACTGCCAGTCGTGCTGTCAGAAGCAGTGTCTTACACAGAATGTTGAATGGTTTCTGCTGAGGGCGCTATTCCGATTCTGGTATCATAAGGCGTTTAAACTGATCGAATGAGTTGTTATGCGCCGCACCCGAATCAAGATTTGTGGAATTACACGCGCCGAAGATGCAGATGCCGCCGTTGAAGCCGGCGCTGACGCATTGGGGCTGGTTTTCTATCCACCGAGCCCCCGAGCAGTGGATGTCGGCCAGGCAGTGGACGCAGTCAGCAATGTCCCTGCTTTTGTCAGTGTAACTGCTCTCTTTGTAAATCCTACCGTTGAGGAGGTGCAAAGAGTACTTGATAGCGTTAGAATTGACCTTATCCAATTCCATGGTGATGAAGATGACGACTTTTGTCGACAGTTCAAACGCCCCTACATCAAAGCCCTCCGTGTCCGGCAAGCGTCGGATGTGGTGGCGTCGTGCCTGCGCTTCCCTGGCGCACTGGCAATTCTCCTAGACAGCTATAAGCCCGGAGTTCCGGGTGGTACAGGAGAGACCTTCGACTGGTCACTGATACCCGAAACTCCACCAAAGCCCATTATTCTTGCCGGTGGCCTTGAGCCTGAGAATGTCGCATCTGCGATTACTCAGATTCGCCCTTTCGCTGTCGATATCAGCGGAGGCGTTGAAGCCTCGAAAGGCATCAAGGACCACTGCAAAATCGAAGAATTTGTGAACGAGGTGTATCGTGTCGATCAACACTACCGAGAAGCAAGCGACTGACTTTAATGTTGAAATGCCAGATGCCGATGGCCATTTCGGTATCTTTGGGGGACGTTTTGTCTCCGAAACCCTGACAGCAGCATTGGACGAGCTTCAGGAAACCTACGAAAAACTGCGTAATGATCCAGACTTTCAGGCTGAATTTGATAAAGAGCTGGCGCACTACGTTGGCCGCCCATCACCGCTCTATTTCGCGGAGCGCCTGACGGAGGAATGTGGCGGCGCAAAAATCTATCTTAAGCGTGAAGACCTTAACCATACGGGTGCGCACAAGGTAAATAACACCATCGGCCAGGCCTTGCTTGCCAAGTTTATGGGCAAGAAAAAGGTGATTGCTGAAACCGGTGCTGGCCAGCACGGCGTCGCGTCTGCGACCGTTGCTGCACGTTTTGGTCTTGAGTGTAAGGTATTCATGGGCTCCACGGACGTTGAACGTCAGAAGCTGAATGTGTACCGCATGAAGCTGCTTGGCGCTGAAGTTGAATCGGTGACCTGTGGCACCAAAACACTGAAGGACGCCATGAATGAGGCTATGCGCCATTGGGTTACCAATGTCGATGACACCTTCTACATCATCGGTACGGCAGCTGGGCCGCACCCATATCCAATGCTGGTACGTGATTTTCAGAGCATTATTGGTCGTGAAACACAGCGTCAGTGTGATGAGCAGATTGGTCGTCAGCCTGATGCGGTTGTTGCCTGTGTTGGCGGCGGTTCAAATGCCATTGGTATGTTCCATCCGTACATTAAATACCCTGAGGTTGAGATGTACGGAGTTGAAGCCGGTGGTCTGGGCCTTGAGGGTGATGACCACGCTGCGCCTCTGAGTAAAGGTAAACCGGGTGTTCTGCACGGTAACCGCACCTACCTGATGGAAGATGAGAACGGCCAGATTATGGGCACGCATTCCGTTTCTGCGGGTCTCGATTATCCGGGAGTGGGGCCAGAACATAGCTGGTTGAAAGATGTAGGGCGTGCAAAGTACGTAGCTGCGACTGATGACGAAGCGATCGATGCCTTCCACAAGCTAACGCGACTTGAAGGCATTATGCCAGCACTTGAGAGTTCGCACGCGATCGCATATGCCATGAAATTGGCGGCAACGATGGATAAAGACAAAGTTATTGTTGTAAACCTGTCTGGTCGCGGCGATAAAGACATACACACCATCGCAGAATTGGACGGTGTTACTGCATAAGCTGGAGTTTGGCGAGTGGTGACTGTTTGTAGGCTTTGGCCGTTTTAGATCCATTTGCCAGTTCCATGTCATCCATTTGTGCCTGCTTTTTGCTATCTACCTATTGCGCGGCAATTTCTTGTTGAAGTTGTCAGGCCATCAGTGGCCCGCAAGGAGCGTAGAGCAGCAGGAGCAGACATGACCGAAGTGATGTTGTATTCGTCGCAACGGCCTGAATGGATGTTTCAGCTTATCCACGGATTGACGGTATCTGGAGACGGGTGCCGGCTAAAAGTAGAGTGAAAGACATGAGCCGAATTACAAAAACGTTTGAGCGTCTGGCCGAAGAGGGCAAGAAGGCGCTGATCCCTTATATAACTGCGGGTGACCCCGATAAAGCCACCACAGTACCAATGATGCACGCCTTGGTTGAAGCAGGTGCGGATGTTATTGAACTGGGTGTTCCTTTTTCTGACCCGATGGCGGATGGCCCAACCATCCAGCTGGCCTGTGAACGATCTCTTAAACACGGTACGTCCCTGCGCGATGTCTTGGGTATGGTTGCTGAATTCCGCAAGACCGATAAACGTACGGCGGTAGTGCTGATGGGGTACCTGAACCCGGTGGAAGCAATGGGGTATCCGGAGTTTGTTGAGCAAGCATCAGCGGCCGGTGTTGATGGTGTACTGGTGGTAGATATGCCGCCAGAGGAAGCGCGCAGCGTCGATTCCATGTTTGAAGAAGCAGGTCTCGATTTGATATATCTGCTTGCTCCGACGAGTACAGAGCGACGCATTAAAACTATTGGTGAAGTTGGTCGCGGTTACGTCTACTACGTGTCTTTGCGGGGTGTAACTGGATCAGCAGCCATTGATGTTGAAGATGTTGAGCGTAATCTGGATCATATTCGTCAACATGTGAAAGCGCCTCTTTGCGTTGGTTTCGGTATTCAGAATGCTGAGGCTGCTGCACGCGTATCTGAGGTCTGTGACGGTGTTATTGTTGGCAGTGCGTTGGTGAGTCGTATCTCTGATCAGGCAGATAACCCGGTCCAGGCAATCAAAGACGTTACTGGCCTTGCTGGCAGTATGCGCGAAGCGATGGATGCAAATGCTGCGGCGGAAGCCTGACCCCTCTGGAACTGTTTGATGCTCTATAGCTCCCCTGATGAATGGCTTCGCTATCTTGAAGCCATTCACCCTTCTGGTATAGATCTTGGTCTTGAACGTGTTGCTCGTGTTGCAGGAACGCTCGACTGTGTGAAACCCGCGCCGCTGGTTATTCTGGTCGGCGGTACCAACGGAAAAGGTACGACCTCGGCATTAATTGCTGCGCTGCTCCGAAAGCAGGGTATGAAGGTCGGGATGTATAATTCTCCTCATATCCACCGTTACAACGAACGAGTGTCAGTGGATGGTTCTGATATTTCAGATTCCGATTTATGCCTCTCTTTCGACGCGGTTGAACAGGCGCGCGGTGATATCACACTGACGTATTTCGAATTTGGTACGTTGGCAGCGCTCTGGCACTTCAAGCAACAGATGCTTGATGCCGTTGTTCTGGAGATCGGCCTGGGTGGGCGGCTTGATGCCGTAAATGTTGTTGATCCTGATATTTCAGTAGTGACGAGTATTGGTCTCGATCACCAGGACTGGCTTGGTGATACGCTCGATGATATCGCCTATGAGAAGTGCAGCATAGCGCGCAAAGGGAAATGGCTTGTTTGTGGTCAACCCGATGCCCCTGCACAAGCTTCGGAAACCGTGGAAAATATTGGCGGACTTTTTGCGGCGCGAGGTGAGATGTTTGATGTCATTGAGTCTGAGCAGCAGCTTATTGTGAGCTATAAGACGAACAGTGAGCCTCGCACAGTCACTCTGACCGGTTACCATATTCCTCATCACAACGTCGCGACGGCGATACAGTCGCTCGCGCTTATTGATCTGTTGCCCTCTCCCGAGATGCTTTCAGAGGTTGTGGCAGGCCTTCTGGTTCCGGGAAGGTGGCAGAGTTGGAAAAAGGGTTCAGCGACCGTGGTACTTGATGTTGCACACAACCCTCAGGCGGCTGCCTATCTGCGTCATCATATAGAAGAGCTGGACTGTCTTGTTCTGGGGATGCTGAGTGATAAAGATGTTTCGGGTGTCCTTGAGGCATTGCCCCCGTTTAAGCGTCTTTGCGTGGTGACTCTTACCGGCTGGCGTGGCCTGACATGTGACGAGTTGGCGGCAAAAAGTAACGCGGCAGGATTTACAGTGGATCAAAGCTTTGAAACTATGGGGGCGGCGCTGGAGTCTATTCCGGCGACAGGGACCACTCTGGTTGCTGGATCATTTCATACGGTAGAGGCCGCAGCTGAATGGCTTAAGGCTGGAGAGGGTAAATGGAGCTCCATTTAAAAAAACGAATTTTAGGTGCCTGGCTGACAGTAACAGCGATTCTGGTTGTAGCACCTATTGTATTGGATGGCTCGCGTACCCATATTCTTCTTGAATCAGACGCCCCGGCAATGCCCGATACCGAACGCTGGGCAACAGAAGAATACGAGCGCCAGGTAAGAAAAGACGTCGAGGCGCTAGCTTCGGGTGAAGCAACCGCTGATGTGGCCATGCCTGCGGTTGATGTCGTCGACCGCGATGAGCCCCCGGTGCCCGGTGTACCGGCCGATCAGACAAAGCTTGATCAGGACAAAATTCCATATGCATGGACTCTGCAGGTTGGCGCCTTCGGTCAGCGGGAAAATGCCTATCGTTTCCGGGACCTTCTGCGTCACGATGGCTACAAAGCTTACGTCCAGGAATTTCAGCAGGAAAAAATCACCCGGGTCTATGTTGGGCCTGAGCTGCGTAGAGCCGATGCTGAAAAAATACAGCGTCAGTTAAAGCAGCGGGATGATATCTCTGAAGCATACCTTCGCCGTTACAAGGCAGAGAGCTGACACGCGAAGATTGTCAATTCTTTTATAGCGCGCAGGCTCTGGTATACTGCGCGCTTTCTTTTTCTGCCGGGGCAGCGAATGACCATTATCGACTGGGTGATCCTGGGTATCATCGGCGTCTCTGGCCTGATCAGCCTGGTGCGTGGCTTTGTGAAAGAAGCCTTGTCTCTCGTATCCTGGTTGGTTGCCTTTCTTGTCGCCCGTTATTTCAGCGGTAACCTCGCCACTCTCCTTGAAGACAGTATTTCGACAAACAGTGTTCGTTGGATGGTCGCTTTTGGTATCTTGTTTGTTGCGACTCTGGTTGTTTTAGCTATGGTGAATTTTCTGGTAGCTCAACTGGTTAAAGCCACTGGTTTGAGCGGTACTGACCGGGTATTCGGCATGGTTTTTGGCATCCTGCGGGGTGTTATCATCTTGGTTGCTCTGGTGTACGGAGCTCAGTTGACCGGGATTCCTCAGCAGGATCTTTGGTGGCAGGAATCGACAATTATTCCATACCTGGAAACGCTGGCGGATTGGGCGCGTAAAACGCTTCCCTCCGCCGTGAGCCAGGTGTTGGCAGCTTAATAAACTTCGCTTGTTTGAGGTAATACGCGCATGTGCGGAATAGTGGGTGTAGTTGGTAAGTCCCATGTTAACCAGGCAATCTATGACGCTCTGACGGTGCTGCAGCATCGTGGTCAGGATGCCGCAGGAATTGTGACCAGCTACGGTAACAAGCTTTGTCTCCGAAAGGATAATGGCCTTGTTCGTGACGTATTCAGAACCCGCCACATGCAGCGACTGCTTGGCAATATTGGCATCGGTCATGTGCGCTACCCAACAGCTGGCAGCTCAAGTTCTGCTGAGGCTCAGCCGTTCTATGTGAACTCGCCGTACGGTATTACGTTGGCGCACAACGGTAACCTGACGAATACAGAGCAACTTGCGGAAGACATCTACCGCGAAGACCTGCGTCACATCAACACCACCTCTGACTCCGAAGTTCTACTGAATATTTTCGCGCACGAGCTTCAGGAGCAGCGTCAGCTCAAGCCATCTCCAGAGGTTATCTTCAAGGCCGTGCGGAGAGTGCATGAGCGTATCCGTGGTGGGTATGCTGTGGTCGCTATGATCACTGGCTACGGTATCGTTGCTTTCCGCGATCCCCACGGCATCCGCCCCGCTGTATTTGGTCACCGTGATACTGCGAACGGCCCTGAGTACATGGTTGCCTCTGAGTCAGTTGCCCTGGATGCACAGGATTTCAAACTCGACCGTGACATCGCGCCGGGTGAGTGCGTTATCTTTACCGAAGATGGTCAGCTCTTCACAGAGCAGTGTGCTGAGCAGACGGAACTGACACCGTGCATTTTTGAGCATGTTTATTTTGCCCGTCCTGATTCCATCATTGATGGCATCGCTGTGTATAAAGCCCGCCTGCGTATGGGTGAAAAACTCGCCGATAAGATCATGCGTGAGCACCCGGACCATGATATCGATGTAGTTATACCGATTCCGGATACCAGCCGATCTTCAGCACTGGAATTGGCGAATCATCTGGGTGTGAAATACCGCGAAGGCTTTATGAAGAACCGCTATATTGGCCGGACCTTCATCATGCCGGGGCAGCAGCTACGCAAGAAGTCCGTAAAACAGAAGCTGAATGCACTCGACCTGGAATTCCGCGGTAAGAATGTTCTCCTTGTTGATGACTCTATCGTACGTGGAACAACGTGCGAACAGATCATTGAAATGGCACGCGAAGCGGGCGCGAAAAATGTGTATTTTGCCTCTGCGGCACCGGCCGTTCGATTCCCGAATGTGTACGGAATCGATATGCCAGCGAAAGAAGAATTTATCGCGCACGATCGCTCGACCGAAGAAATTGCAAAAGCCATCGGTGCTGACTGGCTTGTTTATCAGGATATTGAAGATCTGGTAGACGCTTGCCTTGAAGGTGCGACAACAGATGCTAAAGCATTCGATTGTTCAGTATTTAATGGCGAATATGTCACTAAAGATATTAACGACGAATATTTCCGTCGTTTGTATGAACTTCGGAATGACGCTAACAAAACCCTGCAGGTGATCGATAATGAAGCGATTGATCTGCATAACCAGAAAGAGGCCTGAGGAAAATGGCAGACTTACCTGATTGGCCAGAGCGCTACCAATCTGATCTGACGGATGCAGAGTTTGATACTCTCGCTGTTCGTGCCGGTCAGATGCGCACGCCGGAAGGTGAGCACGGGGAAGCTATTTTCCCGACCAGCAGTTATGTGTTCTCTTCAGCGGCAGAAGCTGCAGCGACTTTTGGTGGCGATCGGGATGGCAATGTCTATTCCCGTTACACCAACCCGACGGTCAGAACTTTTGAAGAGCGCCTTGCCGCTCTTGAGGGTGGCGAAGCCTGCGCAGCGACAGCCTCAGGTATGTCCGCTATCTATGCCTTGTGCATCGCACATCTGCAGGCGGGCGATCACATGATCTGCTCTCGAGCCGTGTTTGGTTCGACGACTGTTCTTCTGGAAAAATTTCTGCGTAAATTCAATGTGGAAATTACCTATGTTGACCTGTTGGATCTGGGTGCATGGCAAGGTGCCGTACAGGAAAATACGAAGCTATTGTTCCTTGAGTCGCCGTCTAATCCGCTGACTGAGGTGGCAGACCTGCGAGCTATTTCTGAAATTGCGCGGTCTGTAGGTGCACTGTTTGCGGTAGATAACTGCTTCTGTACACCGGCAGCGCAATTGCCTCTGGCTTTAGGTGCGGACCTTGTTGTGCATTCTGCGACCAAATACATCGATGGTCAGGGCCGCTGCCTTGGTGGTGCAGTGATCGGTTCGCATGAGCTGATTGAGCCCGTAATTGGAGTTCTACGCTCCGCCGGTCCGACAATGAGTCCGTTTAACGCGTGGGTCTTCCTGAAAGGGCTGGAAACGCTCTCGCTGCGTATGAAAGCGCACAGTGAGAATGCTCTGGCATTAGCACAGTGGCTGGAAGAGCACCCGAAAGTCGCGAAAGTCAATTACTGTGGCTTACCTAACCATCCACAGTATGAGTTGGCTAAGAGTCAGCAGCGTCTGTTCGGTGGTGTATTGTCATTTGAGGTAGCAGGCGGGCGTGAAGAAGCCTGGAAGGTTGTTGATGCGACTCGCATGATTTCAATTACCGCTAATCTTGGTGATACGAAAACGACGATTACTCATCCAGGCACTACGACTCATGGTCGCTTGTCAGATGAGCAGCGAGACGAAGCAGGAATATCTCAGGCGCTGTTACGTATTTCAGTTGGGCTCGAGAGTGTTGAAGATATTAAGCGTGACCTTGCGCGCGGACTTGATGCTCTGTAGCTGCCAGAATCGCTTACCATCTGATATCAAAGGCTGCTTTATGCAGCCTTTTTTTTGATTGAAGCTCCGATTATTCGACGGGATTTTTACACTCACTCTCGTCCGGAGAGAATCGGCAGCGGATTTTGCGTGCGAGCCTCAACATGACCGGGTCGTAATAGCCCTCGTTGCGCAGAGTCAGCCGGATTTTCTGGGCGTTTTCGTTCAGAGTCGCCATGTCAGCAGAAGACGGATTTATCCAGAAACTGGTTGGTATGTTGCCTAATTCTTTGTCCAGCATTCGTGCGTAGCTGTTAAATTTAAACAGAAAGTCTTCCCGTAAAATCTGAGCCAGACCCGGCGGAAAACGATCTGAGTGACCAATCAGTTGGAGTGTTGATTGCCCCAGCGGCATGGCCAGTCCACGGGTTTCTTTTCCAGTCCTCCCATTGGCCATGGCCAGATAGCTGATGTCTGGAGCGATCATGAATTCGGTTAATTCATTGGTGAATGTCTTTACTGTGGCAGGCATGTCAGCAGTACGGGTACGGCCTCGCAGGGTATCTACCAGGCGCACAAAACCGGTATCGGTATCTGCCACGGATACTGATTTTCCGTCCAGAGAATTCAGGGACGCTTTTGCTGCTGAGTCAGCGTACAAACGACTGTAGCCAATTGTGACCAGCCCCAGGGCGGTGTACTGAGCGTTGGTCATATGCTCGGCGATCTCTGGTTTAGCGAGTACCTGAGCCAATAATTGTAGGTGTTGGCGATCTGGGAGGGCACCTGGTGCTTCTGTTGTTGCCAAAAAACGATTGAACCGTTGTGCGGTCGCGCCGCGGACAAGAATTGCGTCGCAGGCCTTTTTGCTGACAAAAGTATCGACCATTTCCTGTTCATTCTGAAAAACGTCAATGGTCAGCTGCATACCATAGTGCAGAGAACGCAGTACCTGGTCTTTCGCCGCTGTTGCGATAGGGCCCGCTTTACCAATCGGATCCCAGATGCAGAAGGTCCTGGGCAGTTTTCCATCCGTCATCTCGCTACTGAGCAGAGTTTTAAGTGCCTTTATACGCTTCTCAAGCGGCAGATTCTGATTGAGAACTGCGGCTTCAAGCGTTTGATGGCTGCGGATTTTTTCGGTTGTTTCTGCAGTCCCTGGCAGTGCTATTAATAAAAACAGAAGGCAGAATGCTGGGGGGAATAGCGGGCTCTTCATTAAACGTCCTTTTTGTGTAACCCAGTTTGCTCAAAGGGAGCGCAAGTATACCGAGTCAGACACCTGTCTGTATTCGTCCTCTATGTGTCTGGCACGAGATGGCCCATAGCGTGCCTGAACGAAGGTGTAGCTGGCAAGAGAGATCCTTTAGCGAATGATTCCTGAGCGAAATTTTATGTGCGGGATGTCTGTTTTTCGGATTTTTTCCGCACATTGTCGTTAGCTGAGCACTTAAAAACTGTCATCGGGTCAGATACTCTTATGTGTCAAATTTTCTGAGGTTTCTGCATGTCTGCC
The DNA here is from genome assembly GCF_002339775.1 of Thalassolituus sp. UBA2590. Classification (NCBI taxonomy): domain Bacteria; kingdom Pseudomonadati; phylum Pseudomonadota; class Gammaproteobacteria; order Oceanospirillales; family Oceanospirillaceae; genus Thalassolituus; species Thalassolituus sp. UBA2590. Next base: position 7,086 of record NZ_DDKU01000181.1, on the reverse strand, counting down.
ATTGAAAGGGCGTTATCTAGTCTTTCGACCGTCATACTTGGTAAAAATCAACAGTTAAAACTCTCCATGTGCTGCCTGTTGGCAGACGGGCACCTGTTGATCGAAGACTTACCGGGGATGGGGAAAACGACACTGTCGCATGCTCTGGCACAGGTTTTTGGTTTGAAATACAGCCGGATCCAATTTACCAGCGACCTTCTGCCAGCTGACATTATTGGTGTCAGCATTTTTGAGAAGGACCCGGACTCTGGCGAAGGCGCCTTCCGTTTTCATCAAGGCCCTGTCTTTGCTCAGGTCGTTCTGGCCGACGAAATTAATCGAGCCACGGCGAAGTCGCAGAGTGCGCTTCTTGAAGCCATGGAGGAACGGCAGGTCACCGTTGAGGGCCAAACCCGACCTCTGCCTCAGCCGTTTTTTGTGATTGCTACTCAGAATCCGTCTTCCCAGGGCGGTACATTTCCGCTGCCTGAATCTCAACTTGATCGGTTTCTGATGTGCCTCAGCCTCGGATATCCAGATGAACGTGCCGAGAGGGAGCTGCTTGAAGGAGTAAGTCGCCGCCATCTGGTCGAGGACTTGCAGACGGTGATCAGTCCGGAAACACTTGTGCGGCTACGTCAGGCCGTTGCGGGTGTGAAAGCGTCTTCTGCAGTCCTCGATTACCTTCAGCGTATGTTGGCATTCAGCCGCAATGATTCACGCTTCACGCATGGCCTTTCACCACGAGCAGGTATTGCTCTGCTTCGTGCAGCGAAGGCCTGGGCGGTTATCGATGGGCGCAGTTTCCTGACTCCTGAAGACCTTCAGGCGGTACTGGCGTCCGTAGTTGATCACCGCCTTAAACCCGGTGCTGCCCGCCATATTCTTGAAAACGTTGCTGCATTAGCCTGATATGGCAAGTGGCGTGAGCAAGAGCAGGAAAGGCTGGGTAGGCCGGTTGTTTCAGAAATGGTTGAATCGCAGGATTCCCCCGGTTGCTTCACTGGCATTGTCGCACCGGAATGTATTCATCCTGCCATCCAGAACCGGATGGGCATTTGGTGGTTTAGTGCTGGCAATGCTACTGACGGCCATCAATTATCAGAACTCGCTTATCTATGGACTGACGTTCTGGTTGGTCAGCCTGGGGCACGGTACCATCTGGTTAACCTTCCAAAATCTCTCTGGTCTTGAGATGACCGCCGGTCGTGTGACCCCCTGTTATGCAGGTGAAAACCTTCAGTTACCCGTCAAGGTTGTCTCGGCTAAGCGTTGGTCTTGCGCGATTACTGTGGGCTATCCGGATGAAACGGAGCAGGACTTTACGCTCTCACCCGGGGAAACCCAGGAAGTCGCATTATCCCGTCATGCTCATAAACGAGGGCGCCTGCCGCTGAGGCGCATACGCATAGAAACCGAATATCCCTTCGGTTTATTTCGAGCCTGGAGCTGGGTCGCACTGGATTTCGATGTGATCGTTTACCCGAAACCAGAGTTCACAGCTTTGCGGCTCTCTGCCGGTAAGGGCGATGAAATAGACGGAACGACAACGGCAGTATCAGGACAGGACGACATCTCCGGCATTCGCGAATATGGTCGTGGTGACAGTATGAATCAGATCTCCTGGAAGCATACTGCCAGAACCGGGTCTCCTAAGTCGTTCGAGCGTGAGCAGGAGCAGGGCGTTATGTGTTTGCTGGACTGGGAGAGCCTCAAAGGTCTTGAGCCGGAAGTTCGTCTGTCCAGGTTGGCCTCATGGGTTGATCAGGCTGAGGCGCTGGGGTGGCAGTATGGTTTATCGATACCCGGAGTGGAGATAACGGCCGACAGAGGAAGTGAACACCGTCATCGCTGTCTTACTGCTCTGGCATTATGGGGAGCAGACGAATGACGGGCGTTGCTCTGCCACGAAAAGCATTGTTGCTTCAGGTGTTGGCAGTGCTTAGCTCCCTGGTGCCGCATCTGGGGTATTTGCCGGTATGGCTTTATCTCATGGTGGCATTCGTTCTAGGCTGGCGATGGCTTGTATATACCGGCCATCTTTCATTTCCGGGAAGATTCGCAAAACTGGTTGCGGTTGTTCTGGCATGTGTGGGGGTGTACACGCTCAGTGGCGGAAGAATATCGCTTGAGGGCAGTAGTGCGTTTCTTATTTCAGCGGGCGTACTGAAGCTGCTTGAGCTAGCCACAAAAAGAGACGGGGTTGTCGCTGTCTTTATCGCCTTATTTATTCAGGCGTCCGGCTTCCTGTTTCAGCAGAGTATTCTGTATAGCCTTCAGGGCGTTGTGACTCTCGTGCTTGCCTGTGCGGCAATGGTTGCCACGCAGGCAGCAACCAGAACCGGGTTATCCTCGCAGGTACCCGTGTTTGGAGTAACAGCTAAGCTGTTACTCACGGCCTTGCCGTTTATGCTGATCGTCTATTTTCTGTTTCCCCGGCTTGGTCCTTTATGGAGTGTGGCTCTTCAGTCTGACTCCGCAATGACAGGGCTCTCTGAGCGTTTGCAGCCCGGAGATATATCAGAACTCAGCCAGTCTTCTGAAGTGGCATTCCGGGTGACCTTTGAGGGTGATAAACCATCTCGTAATGAGCTTTACTGGCGCGCTATGACGCTGGATCAGCATGACGGAGAGGGCTGGGATAAGTCGGTGCTGGACGGCGCTGAGTTACCCATGCCATCGGTCACTGGCGAATCACCTTACAGGTATGAAGTGATTCAGGAAGCAACGGGGCAAGCGTATCTTTTTTCCCTTGCAGGCTCTGTCAGTCGGGATACGGATATTCATCTGACCGCGACCAGGCTGTTGCGTTATGACCGTCCTGTGTATCAGCGTATTCGCTACGACGTTACGTCATCGGTAGCGCCCATTATTGGCCCTGCGTTTGATTCTGCATTGAGGACCGCACCAGATCTGTATCTTTCGTTACCGCCTGACGTAAACCCTATGGTTCGTGACTGGGCCCGGCGCCAGCCCAGCAACGCTGAGCAGTTTGCTGCCGCTTTCTCACGCTATGTCAGAACTCAGCCGTTTTATTACACCCTGAAGCCGCCGCGTTACAGCGGTGATGATATTGATCAGTTTCTGTTCTCTGGTCGCAGAGGTTTTTGCGAACATTATGCCTCGGCAATGGCCTTCGCTGCCCGGGCGGCTGGCATTCCATCCAGAGTGGTTGCTGGATACCAAGGGGGGGAGTGGCATCCGGATGGCTATCTGACCGTAAGACAATATGATGCACATGCATGGGTGGAACTCTGGGACGGAGAGCACTGGTTCCGGGTAGATCCTACTGCGGCCGTCGCACCTGACCGGATTGAATATGGTCTGCAAAGAGCCCTGTTAGAGGAGGACACTTTTCTTGAGGAGAGCCCTCTGTCCCCGCATCGTTATACCGATATTGGATGGGTAAACAGTCTGCGCTTGCAGCTGGACAATATTAATTACCAATGGAGTCGCTGGGTACTGGCATACGATGGCGAGCGGCAAAAGGGGCTGTTATCCCGGTGGTTTGGCATCGACGCACTGGTGGACGGTTTGTATATCATCGCCGGTTCAATTGCTGGCTTGTTTGTTGTCGGCGCTCTCTGGCAGTGGTGGCAGCAGCGCCCGGAAAAAAGAACTCGCCTGCTTCTGGGGTGGTCGGAATTGCGCCGGACAGCGGTTAAAAAAGGAATCAAGGTAGAAGAGGGGACGGCACCCTTATCGCTTCTGGCGGAAATCGAAATTACATATCCGTCTCTTGTGGCCCAGTGTCACACTGCACGTTGCGCTCTTATACAGGTATACAAATCAGAGGCAGAGGAAATGTTGGAGCGTGCTGAGAAAAATCTTGCTCGACAACTGCAGCTACTCAACCGGCAGCTGCGTCGGGTCCGGCCAGGCGCAGAAGCAACCACTTCCGGCAATATTCAGAAAAGGCCCGTATGATTCGCCCGCGAGCAGACGCTCAATCATGTTGGTGAATAAAGCTTCGTCCGAGAGACTGCAGAGGGCACCAAAGCCATACGCGCCAAAATAAGCCAGGCTGGCATTCTGGTTGAGTACCGCCAGCCCCGGACTGGCGGTCAGGGGGAGCCTGTCATTGGCAGACGCCTTCATGACCAGAGCATTAGGATTGAGTTCACGTGCTTCCGCCAGTCGATTTTCTGGAAGTGTTTCTGGCGCTAAGATAATAAATCTAACCTCATCGCCTTCTGGCCATTGCTCAATAATGGCTCGGGTGTGACGAGCACTGACGTTGTTGCACAGACAGTCTGGGTTCCAGAGATGTACCACAGTCACCAGTGCATCGGAACTTTCAGGATATTCAGCCGACACTCTCTTCAGTAGCGTTGCCAGGCCTTGCTCAACAATGTCGGGGCTGCGCGATTCAGCAGGGGCGCCTGCTTCGACAAATGGACGCAGTGACTGCTGCTGAAACCACCACAAGCCAAACAGTGAACCTGTTAGCCAGACGAAGATCAGTACGGAAACAAGGAGTGTTTTTTTACGACCTGGGGCATCGGACGCGTTAGATACTGACATGGTCTGAATGGCTCTGAATATGGGTTACTTTCTCAGCTACCGCTTCCCGGGTGGCTGGCGTTATCATACATAGCTTTCTAATTGTAAACGAATCTGGAGTGTACCCGTGTCTTTCAGGGTGTTGACCGCAGAACAACTGACGGCCGAGTCACTTGCATGCGACCAATGGTTTCTCGTGGAGGTAGTTGGTGAGCACTGTGCACCCTGTCGTGCAGTTGAGCAGTTGCTAGCGCTACTGGCACCGACGCTTGACCCTCGCTGCCCGATCGTTCAGCTTCGTGCCGAGGAGTCGCCCGAGTGGGTGGCTGAACTTCAGATCCGAACTGTTCCTCTACTGCTGATTTACCATCGGGGAGAAGTAGCTGCGCGCGAACAGAACAATCTCTCAATGGTCGGAATCCGGCATTTTCTCAACAAACATTTACCGTTTGCGGTCGACCCTGCTCATCAGGTCGGAAGTTTACTGAGCGAGGGTAAGCTCGATCAGTTGCGCTCAGTCCTTGGGCTGCTGACGGACGAAGAGTCCCGTACGCCAGAAGTGCAGCGCGCACGTTCGTGGCTATCCATGCGTGACCTTAAGCTTCCACCGCCGGAGTCTGATGTCAGGGACAGCTTTTTTGAGCAGGCGGAAAGCGGCGATTGGCGAGCAGTGTTACGATCATTGGAAATCTCAGCCTCAACTGACCACCTGCGAGAGCTAGCCATCGCCTTAGCGGACCTGATTCCTGATCGGAAACTGGTCGCAGAGTGGCGTCGTAAAGTACTTTAGTTATACCGTTATCTATGCGTGCTCTGTTTACTTGTTTTTACCGGCGTTCCCGCCCTTCAGGTAATTAGGCCCGCGGGGATAATTAATCTGGAAGCTCGCGGTTACCCTCCTATAGTCAAAGCTGATGACATAACGATCAATAGTGGAGTAACTATGGAGTTTGAGCGCCTGAGTATTCGTCAGCGTTTATGGATAATGCTATCGGCAGTATTTCTCATGGGTGTTATTTCCATGGCTGTCGATTTTCATCAGTATCAGAATCAGCTGGTGGAAGAGAAAAAACAGCAGCTATCGGCGTTAGTCGAGTCGCAGGCAAGTCTGCTCAGTCAGTTACTGAGCAACGGTGGTGACCTACAGGAGGGCCTCTCCGCGATTAACGGTTCTCGCTACCACGGTGAGGAGTACTTCTTTGTAATTAACGAGCAGCTAATTATGAAAATGCACCCCTTCAAGCCCGTACTGAATGAGACGTCGGTGTCCAAAGTTCGCGACCCTGATGGTGTTTATCTGTTTCGTGAGATGAAGAAAGCGGTTGAGAAGGGCGGTACAGGATTTGTTAATTATAAATGGCCGCGTCCGGGTAGTGATGAACCGGTCAGTAAACTCAGTGCAATTACACCTGTTGCCGGATCAGATCTCTATATTGGCACCGGTGAATATATTGATGATATTCAGGCGGTCATCTGGAGCCGGGGAAGTTGGACTCTTTTATGTCTTCTCATCTGGGGCGGGTTTATGTTGATCTGCTCACGATACATTACCGCCGCAATATCAAAACCTATCCGCAGAATTGAAGAGACCATGGCTAACCTGGCAGAAGGTGATCTGTCATTTGAATGTGAACGGTCGGGTGTTCCTGAATTTGATCGTATTTCTGTAGCGATCAATAAAATGCGATCGCGGCTGTCCGAGTTGTTAAGCCGTATTCGGGATGATAGCGACCGACTAAACCGCGAGGCCGACATCGTTGCCCGATCAACGTCAGAGGTGAGCGCAGGCTCTGATTCACAATACCGGGAGCTTGATCAGCTATCAGTCGCGATGACTGAAATGGTTCAGACGACGCAGGTGCTTGCCGGTAACGCACGCGACGCCGCACAGCGTATGACTGAAGTAACGGACGCTGCTTCCAGTGGTGCCAACTCTGTTTCTGCGGTAAGAAAGCGGGTGTACACCGTGTTAAATCAGTTGGAAGGGGCATCGGTTGCCATTACCCAAATGAATGCGTCTGCCGAGCAGATTTCGAATGTGGCAGAAGTGATTGCGAGTATTTCTGAACAGACCAATCTTCTCGCCTTGAACGCAGCTATTGAAGCAGCTCGAGCGGGGGAGTCAGGGCGCGGGTTCGCTGTCGTTGCTGATGAAGTCCGGACCCTGGCTCAGCGCACAGGTGTCGCCACCAGTGAAATTAAAGACGTAATTGAGACCATTACACAGGTAGCCAATGATTCTGTCAGAGCAATGCAGTTGAGTGCAGAAGAAACAAAAGCCTGTGCTGATGAGGTAAATACTACGGAAGAGCAATTGGCCGGAATCTCGACCAATATGACGCTGGTAAAAGATATAAATCATCAGGTAGCAGCAAGCGTTACACAGCAGGAGCAAGTGGCAGCTGAGATGGATAGCAATCTGTCCAGAGTTGCTGAGTCTGCAGATGGTCATAAAAACGTTTCAGACCTTCTCCGTCGTACTTCTGAAAATGTAGAACGTCTCGCTGAAGATCTCGCCGGGCAGCTTAAATATTTCCGTACGGACTTGAGCTGATCCGAACATAAAAAAGCCCCGCAATTCGGCACTGCTGTCCCACAGTTTTG
>NZ_DDKU01000160.1:0-8034 GCF_002339775.1 Thalassolituus sp. UBA2590 | reverse complement strand
TGGTGGAATTGGTAGACACGCTGTGTTCAGGTCGCAGTGAGCTTACGCTCGTGGGAGTTCGAGTCTCCCCCTGGGCACCATCAACAACCTACCGTGTTGATGGCGCTGTAGACGACGATGTCGTCACACCCTTTTGCCGAAGTGGTGGAATTGGTAGACACGCTGTGTTCAGGTCGCAGTGGGCTAACGCCCGTGGGAGTTCGAGTCTCCCCTTCGGCACCATTCAATGGTTATCTTCCCCAACGTCTTCTAAGCAGCAGATCAACCAGATCCTCAGGTTAACCTGACTTTCTTATATACCGCCTCCTCATAAATATCCTTTCAGGCCACATGGGCTATTCTTCAAAGAGGACAAAGCGGAGAGTTCTCTATGGTTTCTAGTTCACGTTTGATAGCTGGATCAATACTGGCCGGCATCTTGGCGGGCATCGTTATGGGTTTTGTAACTCATGGAGCAGGCTCAGAGCCAACGCTGGCCTTCATACTGAGCGCAATTGTTGCGACTTCTGTGACTGCCCTCCTCCAATTCAGGCTGGTACTTAAACCAACAACAGATCTCATATCGAACCTGAACGCTTCGATAAAAGGCGACAGACACGATATCAAACCAACCGCGAATTGGCTGAACGATGCGACTCAAGACATCAACAGCTATCTGGCTTCAGCAAGAAAAGTACAACAGGACCTCGCAGAAAACGGTGGCCATATCGCCATATCCGCAGCTGAAATGTCATATGCGGCAGACAAGCTGCAAAAACGAATTCACGACGAGGCAAAAGACAGTGAGCAGATAGTCCACAGCACGGGTCGGATATCTAACACTATGGAAGAAATGCTGGAGCAGACACGAGAAGCCGCGCGTGCAACCAATGAAGCCATGGAGATTAACCGCGCAGGCAGCGAGGCCATCAACCGTACGATTCCGAAAATGGAAGAGACCCGCGATCAGGTGCAGAGCAATGCAGAACTTATTTCCAATCTTGAAGCCAAATCTGAAAACATCAGCAAGGTAACAAGCATCATTAATGATATTGCAGAGCAAACCAATCTGCTGGCATTAAATGCTGCCATCGAGGCTGCACGAGCTGGTGAACAGGGTCGAGGATTTGCCGTGGTCGCTGACGAAGTGCGTGCTCTGGCTGGGAAGACATCAGATGCGACCGAGCAGATCGGCACCACCGTCGCCCAAATCAATCAGGAAGTGAAACTCGCAGCAGACAACAGTAGCAACCTGATCAAAGTCATTGATGAGGGTGTAAGTATGACGCGTGAGCTGAATGATCATCTCATTGAAATCAACAAACGCGCCGACAACATACAACATGCCGTCAATGCGCTGGTCGAAAACATGAACGATAATACCGGGCATATTCAGCATATTTCCGGAATCATCGGACAAACTTCAGCCCACTATCAGGAAACTGAGAACGAAGTTGCTTCCATTGCTGATAAGTCATCCGGTCTATCAGAATCCGCAGAGAGCATTTTCGAATCTTTCGGTAGTGGTAATTTAGGTGAACCGCACGACACGGTTAAAGCTGAAGCGTTCAGTGCCGCTGAGGCGATTGGTCAACTATTTGAACAAGCAATTGCCAGCGGAAAAATCTCACACGACGCCCTCTTCAGCCGCGAATATCGTGATATTCCCGGGACAAATCCCAAGAAATTTTCCACAGATTTCGATGCCTTTACTGATGAGCTATTACCTGACATCCAAGAGCCGATATTACAGCGTAACGCCTTCATCGCATATGCTGGTGCTGTCGATGATAATGGCTACTTCCCGACTCATAACAAAAAATTCGCTCAGCCTCTGAGTGGTGACTACCACAAAGACCTGGTGAACAATCGTACCAAGCGTATCTTCGACGATCGCACAGGGTCACGCTGCGGCAGCAATCAGAATCTGTTTTTGCTCCAGACTTATAAGCGTGACACTGGCGAGGTAATGCATGACCTTTCAGTGCCAATCTGGGTTAATGGCAAGCATTGGGGTGGCTTCAGAGTGGGATATGCCAGCCAGATGTCCATCCAATAAGATAAAATAAAACAGGCGAGGGTAACTCCCTCGCCTGAACTTATCCTAAGACCAACACTCCACACGGTTACGTCCATTCTCTTTCGCGCGATATAGCGCTTCATCTGCTTTTGACAGCCAGGTTTCAGGACTATCAGCATCATCAGGAATCGCCGAGTGACAGCCCACGCTGATGGTTACACGGAAGCCATCTGCGATACGATCAAGATTAATAGACGCCACAGACAGGCGAATCGCTTCAGCAATAGACGCAACCTGTTCCTGGCTCAACCCCGGCAGTACCACTGCAAACTCTTCGCCACCGTACCTTGCAACCGAATCTTTATTTTCAATCGTTTCACTGATCGCCCCAGAAATGCAGCGTAGAATTTCATCACCCGCCTGATGGCCATAGGTATCGTTAACCTGTTTGAAGTGATCAATATCCAGCAGCAGAATCGAGAAGTTGGCCATATCATGGCGAGCCAGTGCGAATTCCCGATCAAGAAAGTCGTCAAAGAAACGCCGGTTTCTTACATTTGTAAGCGCGTCCGTCGTACTCATACGCTCAAGCTGTTCGTTTACATTCTCAAGCTCCAGTGTTCTCTCCCGAACGCGTCGCTCCAGTGTCTCTGTTGCCCTTTTTTGGATATCGAGGGCCTTAGCCTGTGCCTCTCTCGCAGCCCGTTCGTGTTCAAGCGCCTTCTCCTGCGCTTTACGCGCGTTACGTTCCTGATCCAGGGCCTCGGTCTGTGCCTTACGAGCTAATTTTTCATGTTCCAACGCACTGATCTGGGCTTCGTAACGCTCACGCTTTTCCTGATTAAGACGATCGGCCAATGCAAACGACAGCAGAATAACTTCCATTGCAGAGCCGATCTGAAGCGAATTTTCTGTAAAGAAGTTTCTGGGAATAATGTTGAATTTATTAAGGGCGAGAACGATGCCGCCAAGCAGGAAACTGGTCCAGGCAATGGTGTAATAACGCGCTGCGACAAACCCTTCAGCCCAACGCCTTACGCCAAGTACGATAGCGCCGATCATCGCAAGCATAGCGACAACAATCAGTACCCGAATCAGGGTGTGATAAACCACCAGGTTACTCAAAAATACGATGCCGATACAAATCAGAATCAGCAGCCCGATCAGCTTATTAAAGAACGACTGATCGGTATGAAGATAGAGAAATTTTCTCGTGAATATGCCGGCAAAAATAATGACGCCGGATAACAGCACAATAATACTTTGATCGTTCCAGTGAATCGCTGAGGGCCATAAGTACTGGAAATTGATGCCCTGCAAACTACCGAGAAAACCCGCCATACAGCCGACATAAAGAACGTAAAAAAGGTAATTCCCCTCTTTAACTGAGAAAAACACAAAGAGGTTATAAAACACCATGATGAGCATAATGCCGTAATACAGACCCAGCCCGAGAAGCTGATTCTGATCATGCACAAAGAAGTCACGCTCATCCCAAAGCGTCATAGGTACCTGCATTGAGCTGGAGGTTTCTACCCGGAAGACCCATTCCTGGACATCGCCCGGATCGATCTCGAACGGAATCAGAAAATGACGATGGGGCAACAGGCGATCACTGAATTCCTGCTTGTCTCCCAGACTAATAAGCTGCCACTTACCGTCGTTGGTCTTCCGGTACAGATCAATATAATCAAGAACAGGATACGAGATACTGATCAAGCGGCTGAGGTGCCTGTGACCGGAGTTGGTCAGATTGAATCGGAACCAATAAATTGAGTTGGTATAACCGAAGGATAAGTCCTCTCGAGCTGCTTTCCAGCCCAGGCTCTCTTCATCACCAATCACCAGGTCGCCGGAGGTATCCTCAACGTAGCGGGTAATAAACGCCAGGTTCTGACCTGACTCTGCTTCGGCGACATCAAGCACATTGTTATCTGGAGAATAACCCGGTATCGAAGCCACTCGTGCTGACGCGTCGCTAATTCCAACCAAATGCAATAGTAAACCCAGCAGCATCGCAATCAGCGGCTTCTGTAATTTCATTCCTATTCCCTCTGCAAATACTCATTAAAGTGTAGACGACACTGTCAGTCCTGCAGGGGCATAAACGAAAACCACCCGAAGAGGTGATCTGGCTGAAAAGCCCGGATTGTCAAATACAAGGATACCGCTCAGAATACAGTCTCAATTTTTCAGGGAAACTGTTATGCCAGTTGCTACGCGTTTTCTTTCGATCATGAAGTTATTCACTCGCCTGCTCGCAATACTGCTGCTGACCGGGGGGGGCTGGGTACATGCAGAAAGCCAGATCAATGCACCGGAATTTACGCTGAGCACACTAGACGAAAAGCGCCAAATATCTTTAAAGGATTATCGAGGAAAGGTGATTTACCTGGATTTCTGGGCATCCTGGTGTAGTCCATGCCGTAAATCATTGCCCATGCTCAACGAACTAAGAAATGAACTCAAAGATCGTGGGTTTGAAGTTCTGGCTCTTAATGTCGATGAAACCCGTGAAGAGGGTCTTCGCTTCCTGAAAGAATACCCGGTTGATTACCCGACTCTGTTCGATAACGAAGGAACGGCAGCAACCTATCAGTTGCGAGGTATGCCAACCGCCTTCCTTATTGACCACAACGGCAAGCTCCACAGCCAGCACGTTGGCTTTAACCCAAAAGATATGGGCAGCATCCGAGAAGAAGTTCTGTCTTTGCTTGAAGCCGCAGAAAGTGCCAGATAACAAAGACTGCGTAGTAACAGATTCAACGACGGAGAAACGGACATGACCACGAGAAATGTGTTTATTACTGGCTGTTCAACAGGTATTGGCAGAGCACTGGCGCGCGCCTGTATTTCTCGTGGAGATACTGTTGTGGCGACGGCCCGTAATGTGGATGACCTGCAGTACCTTGATCATGACAATGCCATACGGATGGCACTTGATGTAAACGACGACTCTGCCATCGAACGTGTTTTTGAAGAAGTAAGCGCACGACTTGGTCATATCGACCTTCTGATCAACAATGCCGGTTATGCCGCGATGGGGCCCGTGACCGAGCTATCCCGCGAGAAGCTTCTCCGTCAGTTTGAAACCAACGTACTTGCCCCTGTAAGTGTCACGCGACAAGCGCTACCGATGCTGAGAGCTTCAGATAACGCTCAGGTGGTTAACATTGGCTCTGTTTCTGGCATCCTGACGACTCCTTTCTCGGGCGCCTATTGCGCAACCAAAGCTGCTTTACACTCGCTGAGCGACGCCATGCGTATGGAGCTTGCGCCTTTTGGTATTGAAGTAATTACAGTCCAGCCAGGGGCGATTCAGTCCAGTTTCGGCGATAACTCCCTGGCAGGGGTCAGCGGCCTACTCATGCCCGATTCTTTATTTAAGGCAGTCGAAGATAAAATCCGGGAACGGGCGGTCGCGTCTCAGCAGAACCCCACCACAGCGGAAGCCTTCGCCAAAGAAATGCTACTGCGCATCCAGGGGCACCCTGCCCCTGAAATCAGAATTGGAAATGGCAGCACAGCATTACCGCTGTTGAAGCGTTGGCTGCCTCTACGTATGCTGGATCGTATACTCAGCCGTAAATTTGGGCTTGACCAGTTGAAAGGCTGATCAGTCCGGACGGTGCTCGCGGGCAAGATAATCGTGAGACTGCATCTCCAGCATCCGCGATGTCGTGCGCTGAAATTCAAACTCCAGTTTACCAGTGCTGTATATCTCAGGGATTGACGCATCGGCTGACATAATCACTTTCACACCGCGATCGTAAAACTCATCAATCAGATTGATAAAGCGGCGCGCAAGGTCGTCGTTCTTCGAGCCCATAGCGGGCACGTCTGAGACAATAACGGCATGAAATAGTTTGCCGAGTTCGATGTAGTCATTCTGTGAACGTGGTCCATCACAGAGGGCATAGAAATCGAACCAGGCAATATCATCACACACGGCTTTCGCCGGTATTTTGCGCCCAAGAATCTCAACGCTGGCGTTAGCTTCGACATGGCGCGGGTCGGCTATCAGTCCCTGAAAGCTTTTCTCCAGACTGGAATTCGCATCGCCATCGAGCGGGTAGTGGTATAGCTCGGCCTGCTCCAGTGTTCGCAAACGGTAGTCCACGCCACTATCGACGTTAACTACTTCGGTAAATTGATTGAGAAGTTTGATAGCTGGAATAAACCGGTCGCGCTGCAGGCCGTCCTTATACAGACCGTCAGGCACGATATTAGAGGTCGCGACCAGAGTAACACCTCGGTCGAACAGCTCCTGCATCAGGCCACCAAGAATCATAGCGTCACCGATATCAGACACGAAGAATTCGTCAAAGCAGATGACCCGTGCTTCTTCAGCGATCTGGTCAGCGACCACAGTGAGTGGATTCTTGGCTCCGGCAAGCTTCGTCAGGTCACCGTGAACACGCTGCATAAAACGATGGAAGTGTGTGCGCATCTTGCGCTTAAAGGGCAGCGCGTCGTAGAAAGTATCAACAAGGTAAGTCTTGCCGCGGCCCACGCCGCCCCAGAAGTAAATCCCCTTCTCTGGTTCAGGCTTTGTCCGGCTCAGCTTTTTCGACAGTTTACCCAGAACGCCCTGTTTTGAACGGCGCTGCTCAGCGGCCACAAGGTCATCGTAAAGACGCTGAAGATGCTTTACCGCCATCTCCTGAGCTGGGTCATATGAAAAATCGTCGCGCAGCAGATCTGCCTGATACAGTTCCCACGGGGTAGACACGGACACTCTCCAATAAGGATTTTCGGGGGGCGAAATTTACCGCCCGGGCTGCAAAAGTGCAAATGAAGCGGCTCTCAGCCACCTGCCTTACTTAACATTCCTTCTATTAACCTTCGGCGAACACCGACAACTCTTCCGTCAGGGTGGACTTCAGATCGGTAATACGACCATGGAAAAAGTGACCAGCTCCCTCAAAAACCAACCAATGAGGTTGAGGAACCACCAGCTGCACCCACCCCTCGACTTCATCAAATGGCACGACTTCATCGGCATCGCCCATCAGGACCCAGGTTTCAATTCCCTGCGGCAAAGTAGTCGGAGCATCGAAGTGATGAACCGCAGGCGCGATCAGAACCAGTCCATCAATCGTTTCGGCATGATCACATCCATACAGACAGGCCATGCCGGCACCAAACGAGAACCCAGCGAGAATAATCCGCTCCCAACCAAGCTCTTCTTTCGCATAACGGACGGCTGAGGCGACATCCTGCTGCTCTCCAACGCCATGATCATGCTCGCCGTCGCTGCTGCCAACGCCCCGGAAGTTAAACCGGAGTGTGTTCAGCCCCAGGCCTTTCGCTGCCCGAGCTGCCGTTGTGACCACTTTATTGTCCATAGTGCCCGAAAATAATGGATGAGGGTGACACATCACCAGTCCGGTCCTGGCACCATCGATTTCCATCACTCGGGCATCAAGCTGTCCCTCCGGGCCCGGAATCGCAACGGTCCTCTCTGTTCCCATAACGCAACCTCTCTGAAATTTATGGATTCGAACACCATATTGTTATAGCTATTTGTTATCAATAGCGCCTTTTTATATACCTCACGCCTTGGTATATTTGCTTCAAATTTATTTTGCCGGTTTTATACCTTTCAGAGAGCTAACAGGCCAACCATGACCGACTACAATCTGACCCACCTGAAACAGCTAGAAGCGGAGAGTATGCATATCATCCGCGAAGTGGCTGCCGAATTCGATAACCCCGTAATGCTTTACTCCATCGGTAAAGACTCTGCGGTGATGCTGCATCTTGCGCGTAAGGCTTTCTACCCAGGCAAGCCGCCATTCCCACTGATGCACGTGGATACCACCTGGAAGTTCCGGGAGATGATTGAGTTCCGCGACAAGATGGCGAAAGAAATTGGTATGGAGCTGATCGTTCATACCAACCAGGAAGGCGTTGAACAGGGTATTGGCCCGTTCACTCATGGCTCATCAAAGCATACTGACGTTATGAAGACCCAGGCGCTGAAGCAGGCCCTGGATAAGTACAAGTTCGATGCTGCCTTCGGTGGCGCCCGC
>NZ_DDKU01000175.1:18329-85813 GCF_002339775.1 Thalassolituus sp. UBA2590 | reverse complement strand
ACGCCTGGGGGGCGTGAGCCCACGACCAGTGCAGCAGAGAGTAAACCGCCGATGGCCGCTTTTGCGGATCAGGTAAGGGTGAAAGGGTGCGGTAAGAGCGCACCGCGCGTCTGGTAACAGTTCGTGGCACGGTAAACTCCACCCGAAGCAAGACCAAATAGGTTCCCTGTTACCCTTGAGGTACAAGGCGTGGCCCACGCTGGGAACGGGTAGGTCGCTTGAGCCTGCGAGTGATTGCAGGCCTAGACGAATGACTGTTTAACACAGAACCCGGCTTATAGACCGACTCCACTCTTTAAAAGACCCCGCTTGTTCACGCAAGCGGGGTTTTTCTTTTACAGTATGCCCACTTTTTGAAGACACAGGCCGCTTATGCTGTTTTTCTGGTTTCAACAGGACGCACTTTCACTGCATTGTGGGGCACTCTTGCTCGCCGCCATTCTGGTTAGCGGTGTGTACCTTGACGCCCGGCTGGGAGAGCCATCGAAGTTTCACCCGCTCGTGGGTTTCGGTCGCTGGAGTGGAGTGCTGGAGCGAGCGTTAAACAGGCTCCCGGGAGCACCGGGTTACATCCTTGGTGCAATCGCAGTCGTCGTTGCGCTTTCGCCTTTGGTTCTGATTATTGGTTTGTTGCAGGCCTCTGCGTCGCTGTCGCTGATGAGCGCTTGTTTGTTGCAGCTGGTGATTCTTTACTTGTGTATTGGCTGGCACAGTTTGCAGGAGCATGTGTCTGATGTCTGGCGCAGTCTGGCGACGGACGATCTGCCAGCAGCCCGCGAAGAGTTGGGCAAAATCGTCAGCCGTAATACGCAGGTACTGGATGCCGATGAAGTGGCTCAAGCCAGTATCGAGAGCACGCTGGAAAACTCCTCGGATGCGTTATTTGCGACTTTATTCTGGTTTCTTATTGGTGGCGCCGAAGCCGCCTTACTGCACCGCTGGGCGAATACGCTGGATGCCATGTGGGGTTACCGGACAGAGCGCCACTTTTATTTCGGCTGGGCTGCGGCCAGGCTGGATGATGCCATGGCGTGGTTACCTGCTCGGCTGACGGCATTGTCATTTGTCTTTGCCGCAGGCGAACATCGTCAGAAGGCACTGGATTGCTGGAAAACTCAGGCTAAATATTGTGACAGTCCAAACGGCGGCGTGGTGATGACCGCCGGCGCGGGGGCGCTCAACCGAAAATTAAGTCAGCGCGCAGACTATCAGGGCACCATAAAACAGAAGCCCGTGATGGGCTGTGGTATGCCTGCTGGCGTGGATGATATTCCACGTGCGATTCGCCTGGTCAAACAGGCTCTGCTTATTCAGTTGTCGTTGATGGTGTTCTGTTGCCTGTCATTGCATTACGTCACTGGTGTGATGTGAGGAAACTGAAAACAGCGATCAAACCGGCTGCGCACGGATCTGACCTTACGCGTGCAATGGCGCGTTATGGTGATAAAGACTGGCTCGATCTTTCGTCCGCGGTCAGCCCCTATAGCTGGTGGGCTGAGCGTGCGGACGATGTCTTCTTTCCGGCTGTAGAGAGCCAGGCACTGCCTGAGGTAAAGGAGAGTCTCCGCGAAGCAATCGTAGCTTACTATGGTGAGCCGGGTCTTCCGACTGCGGGAAGTCAGGCAGCTATTCGCAGCTTGCCCTTATGCTTTGATGAATGTGCTGTGTGGGTTGTTCGTGGCAGTTATGGGGAGCATGCATTGAGCTGGGCTATGCATGGCCATCATGTCCAGCAGAAAAGTATTGAGGATATCCGCCACTCGTTACAAGCGGGTGATGCGCCTGATGTACTTATAGTGGTGAATCCGGACAATCCCACCGGCTATTACTTCTCCCAGCCTGAGCTATTTGAATGGGCTTCCGTTCTTGAAAAGCGGGGAGGCGTGTTGATCTGCGATGAAGCATTTATGGACGCAACTCGACACCTCAGCTTGCTCGGAGAGCACCGGCCAGAGAATACTATCGTTCTGCGTTCCTTGGGTAAGTTCTTCGGACTGGCGGGTATCCGGTTCGGTACAGTATTCGCAGAATCTGGCATGTTGGCCACGCTCTCATCGTACCTTGGGCCCTGGAGCTTATCGTCGTTGACACTCAATATTGCCGAGTGCGCACTGAAGGACAGGGCCTGGCAGTCGACACAGAAAATTCGCTTGGCTGAGTTGCAGCAGCGAATGACTATCCCTCTCCGCGATGACGCTTCATTTGCTGGAAGCACTCCGTTATTTATGACATTACGCACAGAATTCCCCCTACTTTGGCAGGATTGCCTGGCGAGTAGAGGAATATGGAGCCGGGCATTTCCCGATCAGGGCTTGCTTCGTCTTGGGTATCCGTTGCCTGATCAAGTGGGACGAATCCTTGACGAAGTCTTGGCGCTGCCTGGGCTGAAAGCATTCCACTAAGGCCTTTGGCTACTTCTGAATGTACTTTGATGTCACCTTGAGAGGGTTTTACCTCGCCATTATGGCGCATTAAGACCTGTCAACAAACCGGCACCCCACATAGGATTGGAGAACACCTGATAAAATTATCAATTACAGGGACGATATGTCGCTCCAGATTCCTACCAATACGCCGTTGAAAAAACCACCGGCGGATTACTGCCCAAAAGGTGCAGAACGCTGGTTCACCATCCCAGGAGGGAAAGATTCAGGTAAAACGATGTTTTACTATGATATCTCAGTCGGAGGAGATGAGCCTGAAGCGACGATTGTGCTGGTGCACGGGAACCCTGAAACCAGTTACACCTATCGTTATATCAGAGATGAATTAATCCGCAGTGGTCGTCCGCTGAGGATCATCGCCATGGATCATATCGGTTTCGGTCTGTCTGATCAGGCAGACTTTGAGATGGTGGACATGCACCACTCGGAAAACCTGATTCAGTTGATCCGTTATCTCGACCTTAGTGAGGTGACGCTCTGCATTCATGATTGGGGCGGCCCTATTGGTGTCGGGGCTTTTATTGAAGACCCATACCGGGTTAAAAATCTGATGGTGATGAATACCACCATTTTCCCCATGCCCAAACAGGGCTACACCTATAAGAACTACCCTCATCCAGTATTGACATGGGCCTTGTTTCCACGGCTCTATCCGGCCTTCGCCTGGGGAGGTGTTGCGGCAACGGCCGTCTCCAGTGGCGAGCCCCAGACAGCCATGAGCCTGATCCGGCGAGCCACCAGCAATACGCTAGCGCATTTGTGCAACAGTATGTCGAAAACATCGCCTGAGTATGTCTGGTCTCAATCGCTGAGAAGCATTGCCAATGCACGTAGCTCAATGCGTAACGTGAAGCAGACACCACGCTGGGGTTATGGTTATCGCTACATGGACGAAAGTTACGGACTTCAGGACAACACCGAGTACTATCGGAATATGCAGGAACGTGTCCCCCGGTATTGGAAAAACTGCCCGGCAGCAGGCGTGTTTGGTCAATGGGACCCATGCGGTAAAGATGAAGTCATTGCCCAGTGGCACGACGTGTTGCCACGGATGAAGATGGCAACGCTCAAATATCCGGATGTCGGGCACTTTGTTGAAGAAGTGAAATGGAAGGAGATTTCTTCAGAAATCCTTCGCTTGAATTTTTCCTGACAAGATCTTTATAAAAGATACTATTGATCGTGGCACCTGTTTCGCTGAATGTTTCTTTCGGTGATCAGGAACCTGAGGTATCGTGTGTCAGAACTTTATTGTCTGTAAATCCGATATACATAACTCTCTACGCAAGATACTAAATTACGTCAGTCTGAGGGTTGATAATTCCCGATCATCTCTCAAATTATTTCTCATAATAAAACGGTCTTAGCGCTTTCATTCTGTCTCTTATACTTTCTTCAGGGTCGCCGAAAAGTGGAGCAGAATCATGAATAATCACATCGTTGTAATTAACTCTCCGAAGTACAATCGGGACATATATTTCCGGCGGTTTGTGGAGCAGATACGCCAGAATAAAATGCACCGTAAGACACCGGTTGTATTACTAAATACTGACTATCCGGATGGGTTGCCATCTTCTTTAACTGGCTTAGGTATCCACCTTGTGCAAGGCCATGGAAATCATGAAGATGACTTCCGCCGTGCCAATCTGGAAGGGGCTGAAAATATTCTGATTCTGGCCAAAGATGAATATATGGAAGACTCAGACAGTCTCTGTTTTGACCTCTGTTATCGCATGAAAGAACACGGACTTGCATACCGCGTGATCGTTGAATGTGTTGAGGATGAAAACCGGATACGTATGAAGAAGTTGGGTGTGAAGTCCGTGATTCGACCAATCCGTTCATACCCAGAGATTCTGGTTCGCGCTATGGAATCTCCCGGATCAGAATTGATCATCGAAGATATGTTCACTCACGATAAAGATCATTTCGTCCGCTATCCACTTTGGTTAGAAGGTGACTGCTGGCGAGATGTCGTGGCAGCGATGATGATGTCTAACATTGGAACGCTACTGGCTTGTATCGGTAAGGGGGGGCGAAGTGAATATTCACCCAGCGGCAGATGAACGGGTATTCGGACAAAGCCTTATCATTCTGGTCAAAACAGAATACATACCGAGCGAAAAAGAGGTACAGGAAGCATTCCGGAAATTCAACAGCAGTGATATGAGCGCATAACTGGTTGGACGGATGATCTGACGAGGTGGATTGGCTAGACTACGAATAACAGTCATCAGTCATCATTCAACCGAAAGTCAGGGAGCCAGGGATGTCCATATCAGAAACAGGCGAAGCCGGTACTACGTCTAAGCGTAGTATCGGTGCATTCATTTTTGGTCTGATGTTTCTTGGCCCGGCAATCGGAATATTGCTCTTTGGTCCTCTGGATACACTCCGTCTTCACGTTATGACTTCTGGCTGGACACAGATTTCAGCCACGCTTCAACGTATTGATATCGAATACCATCATGGTGATACAACGACGTATTCGTTAGAGGGGCTCTACAGCTATCGCTTCAATAACCGTGATTATTCAAGCAACCGTATCAGTTACTACGAATCTCCGGACAACATTGGTGACTGGCATGCAAAGACTGAGAATAAGATTCGCAGAGCCTCTGCCAGTCAGGTCCTTACCGCCTGGGTGAATCCGGATAATCCATCGGAAAGTTATCTGGTCAGGGATATCCGATGGGAAAAAATTGGTTTTATGATGATTTTTGTTCTTGTCTTTGGTGGCGCAGGGGCGGGGATTATGTTGTTTGGGCGCTATTCCGCGCGTCAGGCAGATGTCGCTTCAGGTGTAGTTTATTCAGGGCAGAACCTGATGCACTGGGTGCTTGGATTTATGTCGATGGTTTTCCTGTTGATCTCTTTGCCTGGCGTTCTGAGTGTGCCTTCTGAATTCAGATCTGGAAATCATGCCATTCTTCTCGTCCTCTTATTTCCTTTAGTCGCTGCTGGCCTGGGTATAGCTGCGTACAGGTCGCGGAAAAACTGGTTGTTTTACGGACGCACGCCTTTGTATCTGAACCCTGTACCCGGGCAGGTACAGGGACAGGTCGGAGGGACTCTGAAAATCAACAAAACCGGGTTGGGGGAGCGTTGGAATATCAGGTTGAAATGCGTTCGTCAGACGCGCTCCAGCGGTAAAAACAGTTCAACGCGTGAAACCTTGTTATGGCAATCCAACACGCTGCCTGAAGTCACAGAGAGCGACGGTGAAACATGCCTTAATTTTGTATTTAATCCTGACCCGGAACTTCCTCAGAGTTATCGTAAAGGTCGTACAGCCGTTATCTGGCGGGTCGAAGTCGAAGGCCCTACTGAACCAGTGAAATTCCAGCGCCAGTTTGTAGTGCCCGTTGTAGAGGGCGCCGCCAATAGTACTCTCGACATTTCCACCGAGCATCAAAGTAAAGCATCGCGCAGCCAGGTCGCCGCCGCCGAGGCCGCGCTCAGTCAGAACCTTGATATGACGCTGAGCGGTGATGACTTTATTATTCATAGTGCCGCAGGGCGACATCTGTCTTTTTTCCTCATTTTTATGTTTGCCGGAATCGCCTTTGCAGGGGCAGGGCTCTTTATGTTGAATCAGGCGGCCACCGAGGGCGTTACCCTGTACTTTATGGGCGGCGTATTCTTTCTTGTGGGGACGCCGATGGCCCTGGGTGGTTTGTTTGGGCTTGGCCGGTCACTGGAGAGCCGATGTGAGGATGGCAAGATTGAAACCGTGCGCTACTGGATGGGAAGGGCGCTCTGGCGCCGCAGTACCGAATTCAGAAGTGCTCAGCAACTCGAACTTAAAGCTGCGGGTAGTTCGAGCACAGGCAACAGCACAAAAGAGTATTTCCATATCCGGATTCGTGATGGTCAGCGTAAGGTCCGTATCGCAGAAATGATTGAAGGGCGCGAAGCAGCAGAGTTACTGATGGACAGGCTTCGGGCCAGTCTCATCTCTGATGAATTGATCGGTTGAGCTTGATTGGTGACCCGATCTCCGGCTTCCGCTAAACTATACAAAACTGATACAGACAACCATCGTCACGACCTGTCTTTCTGGAGAATCATTTTGAATAAGCCCCCATTCGGCGTTCTTATTGCCAACCTCGGCACCCCGGAAGCACCGACTGCAAAAGCAGTGCGTTCTTACCTAAGAGAGTTTCTCAGCGACCGACGTGTTGTCGATGTACCGCGTCTGCTGTGGTGGTTGATTCTTAATTTAGTCATTCTTGTTATCCGCCCACCGCGGGTAGCGAAAGCGTATGCCAAAGTGTGGGGCCCTGAAGGTTCACCCCTGATGACGATTTCGCGTGCACAACAGCGTGCATTAGCAGCGGCCTTAAAAGAAGAGTACGGTCAGGACATTCCTGTGTCGTTGGCCATGACGTACGGTAAGCCCACCATGGAAGAGGCTGGCCGGGAACTGCGTAAGGCCGGTGCCGAGCGTCTGATTATATTGCCGTTGTATCCGCAGAATTCCTCGTCGACCACGGCGGCGGTACATGATCGATACTCCAATGCGATGGCGCCTTGTCCGCACGTGCCCGCTGCTCGTTGGATCACTGACTATCACGTCCATCCGGGTTACATAGGCGCTCTGGCAGATTCGGTTCGTGAGTATTGGGCTGAGCACGGCCAGGGCGATCGACTGATGATGTCGTTTCACGGCATTCCGCAGCGATATGAAGATCGTGGTGATCCGTACCCAAGCCAGTGTCGGGCGACGGCTGCGGCACTTGCCAGCGAATTGGGTCTTAGCGACGAACAATGGATATGCAGCTTTCAGTCACGCTTCGGTCGTGAAGAGTGGGTTAAGCCGTATACCGATCACACGTTAGAGGACTGGGGAAAGGACGGCGTCGGGCGTGTCGACGTCATCAGCCCGGCGTTTGCGGCAGACTGTCTCGAGACGCTTGAAGAACTGGATATGGAAAACCGCGAAACCTTTATCGAAGCTGGCGGCAAGGACTATCACTATATTCCCTGCCTGAATGATCGCCCGGATCATATCGGTATGATGGTCTCTCTGGTCAAAGAAAATGCGGGTGGCTGGTCCTGAATTCTGTTCAGAGCTGTCTCTTTCGGTAAGCCGATCGTGTGTTTTGATCATGGTTGTCCTTGCTTCTTTATGCAAAGATGCGGCAATCATAAAAGGTAAACAGCGATGAGTGATCACAATAAAGTCTTAGTTGAAGTGCAGGACCACATTGCCTGGGTGTACCTCAACCGCCCGGAAAAACTGAATGGTCTGGATCTGGATATGTTCCATGGTCTGGTCGCGGCAGCGAAAAAGATACGCAAGGATCGTAGCGTTCGTGCGGTAATTCTTGCTGCGAAAGGTGAGTCGTTTTCTGCGGGGCTCGATTTTAAGGCGGTGAGTAAAAATCCGTCGATGATCCCTAAGCTGTTCCTGAAACTCCCCTGGACCAAAATGAATCTGGCGCAGCGAATTGCGCATATCTGGCGGGACCTGCCAGTGCCGGTTATCTGTGCGATTCATGGCAATTGCTTTGGTGGCGGAATGCAGATTGCCCTTGCCGCGGATTACCGCATTGCGACGCCGGACGCCAACCTCTGCATTATGGAAATGAAATGGGGCCTGATTCCTGACATGAGCGGCATGGTGACGCTATCTCGCCTGACCCGTGTCGATATCGCCCAGGAACTGACTATGACGGGCCGTCAGTTCAGTGCCGAAGAAGGCTTCAGTTACGGTCTGATTTCTAAGCTGGCGGATGACCCTCAGGCAGAGGCGCTTGCGTTGGCGCAGACCATTGCGACGAAATCTCCGGATGCGATTGCAGCCACTAAATATCTGTTCAAGAAAACCTGGAAAGCGGATACCTGGAAAGCGCTGCGTTGGGAACGTTGGGTTCAGACTCGTCTGTTGGGTCGCAAGAATCAGCAGATCGCAATGAAGAATGGTCTGGCGGGTAAGGGCGCAGAGCCGAAGCCATTCAGAGATCGCAGCAGCTTTAAGTAAGTCCTTCAGACAGATAGACAGAGTTGGTTCCCCGGAGCGGATCAGGTTTCTTCCTGAACGCCTCATCATCAGGCCATCGCGTCTCCGGGGCTGCGTCATAAAACCTTATTTCTGTTAAGGGATTATGACGAGCTCTGTTTGCTTTAATCTTCCCCTAAGAAGCCACCGGTCTGGTGGGCCCACAGTTGCGCATAGATGCCGCCCTGTGCAAGCAGTTCTTCATGCGTTCCCTGTTCGGCGATTTTGCCGTCATCCAGTACGATCAGCCGGTCCATTGCCGCGATGGTCGACAGACGGTGAGCAATGGCGATTACAGTTTTATTTTCCATCAGGCGGTAGAGGCTTTGCTGAATAGCCGCCTCTACTTCTGAATCGAGCGCTGATGTTGCTTCGTCCAGAATCAGAATCGGAGCGTCTTTTAAGAGCACTCGGGCGATAGCGATGCGCTGGCGCTGACCGCCGGAGAGTTTGACCCCACGTTCGCCGACCTGAGCATCATAGCCCGTGTTACCTTCCGGATCGTGGAGGTCACGGATGAAGGCATCCGCTTCAGCTTTGCGGGCAGCGTCCAGGACGTCTTCGTCACTGGCATCGGGCCGACCGTAGAGAATGTTGTCGCGTACGCTTCGGTGCAGCAGGGAAGTATCCTGCGTCACCATGCCAATTTTTGATCGCAGACTCTCCTGCGACACCTGGCTGATGTCCTGTCCGTCGATCTTAATCTGCCCACTGTCAATGTCGTAGAAGCGCAGCAGCAGATTAACGAGTGTGGATTTACCTGCACCCGAGCGTCCAACCAGTCCGATCTTTTCACCGGGTTTGATAGTCAGGTTCAACGCTTCAAAAACCGGGTAGCTCTTGTCGTCAGCGCCTTCGTATGAGAAGTGCACATCATCCAGAGCGATCTCCCCGTGTTCTGCATTCAGCTTTGGCGCATTCACTGGGTCGGTAATGGTCTGTGGTTTCGCCAGTGTGTTCATGCCGTCAGCCACTGTGCCCAGATTTTCAAAGAGAGAACTGATCTCCCACATTATCCATTGCGCCATACCATT
Source organism: Thalassolituus sp. UBA2590 (assembly GCF_002339775.1). Taxonomy (NCBI): domain Bacteria; kingdom Pseudomonadati; phylum Pseudomonadota; class Gammaproteobacteria; order Oceanospirillales; family Oceanospirillaceae; genus Thalassolituus; species Thalassolituus sp. UBA2590. The sequence goes on along the minus strand of NZ_DDKU01000175.1, from coordinate 76,331 downwards.
CACGCGTAGGGCCAGACTGACTGCAATCGCAATGGCGCCAACAGTGATGGCGCTGTCCATCCACAGCCAGATAGACAGGGCTGCGACGGTAAAGGCCAGCAGGTAGTTGATCATATTCACTGAAAAGTTCAGACCGGTGGCCAGGCGCATCTGGTGATATACCGTACCGAGGAAGCCATCCATGCTGTCACGGGCGTAAGACGTTTCCCGCTCTGTGTGTGAGAACAGTTTTACCGTCTGAATATTGGTGTAGCTGTCGACAACACGCCCTGTCATAACACTGCGGGCATCCGCCTGCTCTGTCGCAATTTTTTTCATGCGCGGCACAAAATAAAACTGAATACCTATGTAGGCCGCCAGCCAGACGACCATGGGCAGCATCAGTCGCCAGTCTGCTGTGCCAATCATCACCAGGGCTGAAATAAAGTAGACGAGGATATAGACCAGCACATCCAGCAGCTTCATTACAGTTTCCCGGACTCCCAGCGCCGTTTGCATCACTTTGGTGGCAAGGCGTCCGGCGAAGTCGTTTTCATAAAAGTTCAGACTTTGCTTGAGCAGATAGCGGTGCGCCTGCCAGCGAATGCGCATTGGGTAATTGCCGAGCAATGACTGATAGGTGATCAGGGCATGCAGTAATACGACGACAGGCATGGCGACCAGCACCACCAGGCTCATGAGCAGCAGTTTGGTGCCTTCGCTGGCAAATAAGGTGTCTGGGCTTTGCGTGGATAGCCAGTCGACCAGGTCACCCATAAAGCTGAAGAGGGTGACTTCAAGTATGGCGAGCATGGCGGTCAGACACGACATGGCCAGCAATGAGCCTTCCAGTCCTCGGGTGTAATGGCGGCAGAATGCATAGAGTCCCTGAGGAGGTTGCTCCGGATGTTCGGGAGGAAAGGGATTGATGCGTTTTTCAAAAAAGCTGAGCATAGATGTCCAGAGCCGGAGTGGAAGAGTAGTGCGAAGCAGGAACCTTAACGGTTTCTGGGAGTCATTTTAACCTGAATTGTGCTTGCAGGCTCTGGCAGAGTCTGTTGCACTGGAACGGACAATCCGCCCTACGTGATTTTCTCATCGTAAGGGTAAGAAAATTTCACTGTACTGTTATTATAAATCCTCTATCTTTGCGCGACTTCAAACGCACAGCAGTCTGACCCTAAGGAGGTAGCGAGCCTGATGTTGACCCAACCGGAAGCCTATTACGACGCCGATACTTTTGCCCGCATTAAAGCGGCTGCAGATCAGCAGGAAACGCCTGTTCTGATCGTGGATACCAAAACCTTCGGCGAGCAACTGGATCACCTGATGGCTTGCTTCCCTTATGCAAACACCTACTACGCGGTGAAAGCGAATCCTGAGGTAGCAGTGCTTGAAATCCTTCGTGACCGCGGCTGTAACTTTGACATTGCCAGCCGTTACGAGCTCGACAAGGTGTTGTCGCTGGGTGTGGGTGGTGACCGAGTCAGTTTCGGTAACACCATCAAGAAGATAAAAGACATTCGCTACGCCTATGAGAAGGGGGTTCGTCTGTTCGCATCGGACTCAGAAGCCGATCTTCGCAATATTGCAGAAGCTGCTCCAGGGTCGAAAGTGTTTGTACGCATTCTGACCGAAGGCTCTCAGACCGCAGACTGGCCACTGTCGCGTAAGTTTGGTTGTCATGTGGACATGGCCATTGAGCTTTGCATTATGGCGCGTGACCTGGGACTGAAACCTTATGGTATTTCGTTTCATGTTGGCTCTCAGCAACGTGACATTGGTGCCTGGGACTCTGCGATCGCTAAGGTTAAGTGGATCTTCGAGCGCCTGAAGGAAGAAGAAAATATTGAGATGAAAATGGTCAACCTCGGGGGCGGGTTCCCGGCGAACTACATCAGCCGCACCAACCCTCTGGAGACCTACGCAGAAGAGATTACCCGATTCCTGAAAGAGGATTTCGGCGACGAGCTGCCTGACGTTATTCTCGAGCCGGGTCGATCACTGGCTGCGAACGCAGGTATTCTGGTCAGCGAAGTGGTGCTGGTCAGCCGCAAGAACCGTACCGGTCTGGACCGCTGGGTCTACACCGATATCGGCAAATTTGGTGGCTTCGTAGAAACAATGGACGAGGCGATCAAGTATCCACTCTATGTGGAAAAAGACGGTGACACTGAAGAGGTAATTATTGCAGGCCCGACCTGTGATTCGGCTGACATCCTATACGAACAGTACAAGTATGAACTGCCACTCTCTCTCGAAGCCGGTGATCGTATGTACTGGTTCTCCACCGGCGCGTACACCACCACCTACAGTGCGATTGAATTTAACGGTTTCCCTCCGTTAAAAACGATCTGCATCTGATCTCTCCTGTAAAAAAAGAAGCCAGGCGCACAGCGTCTGGCTTTTTTTTATCACTCCGCTGACCCATATTCCGTTGTACTTCAGGGATTCGCAGAGAGTTGATCTTCGTTGACTGCGCTCCGCAGCACAGCCGGCTTATTTCCAGCCAATCTCAGTTACCGCGGCGACACGCAAAATAAATCGCCCTGAAAACATATCAGTTACGTGACGGTAGGTAGATTTCAGGGCTCGATTTTGCTCTGACGGTCGCGCGGCGCCTTTATTGTCTGGCGCCGCCTGAATGTCTGCTGAGCCCAGCAAACGAAGCTCTTATGCAGAAACGGATATGAGAGTCAGCTGGGCTATAAATCAGTTTTGACGACTCATTACAGCAACAAACATGGTATCGGAATCGACATCCGGTGCACCGAGCAGTCGCGAACTTTCCAGAGCAAAGTCAGCGTGATTTTTCAGAAAGGCTTCCACCGCATCTTCGTTTTCTTCGGTCAGCCAACTGCACGTCGCATAAATCAGCTTACCGCCATGTCGAACGGCCTCACTCGCATTGTTCAGTAGCTGTTGCTGTAAGCCAGTCAATTCCTTGAGGTAGGCTTCGCTCAGACGATTGCGCGCATCCGGGTTACGGCGCCAGGTACCGGTTGCCGTGCAGGGGGCATCAATCAGAACTTTATCGAAGCCTCTCTGACGGGCAATTTCTTTGGGCAGGCGTAACGGCGCTTCGCCATCCCAGACAAAGGTACGGATATTGGCAATGCCAGCGCGCTTCGCGCGTTTCTTCAGTTCGGTGAGTTTAAATTCTTTCAGGTCGGTTGCGACTACGGCGCCTTTACCACTCATGCCGTCGCCAATAGCCAGAGTCTTTCCACCGGCGCCTGCGCAAGCATCCCAGATCTTCTCGCCGGCTTGTGCATCAACGGCGGCAGCGATCTGTTGACTGGCAAAGTCCTGCACTTCAACACGACCTTCTTTATAGGCTTCGGTCTGTTGCACACCGAAACCGCCGGTGGCACACAGCCCGTGTTTGTTCAGGTTAACTTCTACGCCTGCTGCTTTGAGTTCATCGCGTAGGGTTTTCGCATCCTGCTCGGCTGCCGGGCGCAACCAGAGTGGTGGGCGGCTCTGCTGCATACGGATAAATTCCTGTCGCTGCTTGTCATTCCAGCCAGACAGTTCAGTGCGGTGTTCTATCGCACTGGCGAGCGAAGCGTCGATACCAAACCAGATGTAAGCCAGCGGCGAATCCGGATTCTTACGAACCCAGGCGGCGGTATCGTCGACGGTGGTTTTGCGGCTGCCAGCCTGCCAGTCTTTCGGGATGTACCACTGAGAATAGCTACGGCGCTGAATCCAGAACCAGAAGTTATTGCGGCTGAGGTTTTCGGCCTGTTCTGGATTCCATTGTTCAGTCCAGGCCTGCCAGTCCTGATCAAGGCCTCTTTCATGGATTAACTCCAGGGCGCAGGCGAGTTGCCGGAAACGCAGTGCATGCTGCATGGCACTGCCGAGTTCCAGAGGCATGGTTTCGCGGAAGCGCTTACGCCAGCCGGCTGCTTCATGCTTGAGCCAGCGATCAAAGTGCGCGTTAGCGGGTTGGCTTAACCATTTCAGCCAGAGCGTATGAAGCTGGTTGTAGTTGATCAGTAAGGGCTTGTCGATCATAGGTGTCTCCGGCCGGTGAGAATGGCGGCGCAGTATACCCGAAAGTGATCAGCCCGTACTGCCTTGTCTGTATTGGCTCGGGCTGGCGCCGGACCAGTTTTTAAATGCTTTGGCGAAGTTACTTGCGTCGCTATAGCCTAGCTGGTCTGCAATCTGATCCACCGACAGCGTAGTATCCTTCAGCAGGCGTTGCGCTTTGCTATAGCGCAGCTCATCTTTGATCTGCTGAAAACTGCGCTCTTCGGCTTTGAGTTTTCGGTTCAGGGTCGCGGCCGACATAAACAGCATATTCGCGACATCCTCCACGGTTGGCATCTCTGCCAGGTGATCGTTAAGTATCTCTCTGACTTTACCCGCCATGGTATTGGTCTCGGTCACCTGTGTCATCGCCTGGGTTAGTTCCTGCTGGGCAAGATCGGCCAGTTTTGGATCAAAGAAGGGCAGCATGCCGTCGAGTGCCTTGCGGGGCCAGGTCAGGCAATTAATAGGGGCGCCAGTGTATACGGCGCAATTGGGCAAGATATCCTGGCTGGATAGGTCACCACGGCAGGCAATCTGAATCATGCTGCGCGCGTTACGTGACTCGGCAGGTACAAGAGTACGGCAGATGGTCTCGACGCTGGCCAGAAACGCCAGAACCATAAAAAATCCGGCCCGGCTGTCGGGAATACGGGTGGTGATGTAAAGGTGACGACTACTTTTGTCGGTTTCGCGACGCAGTTCAAACAGCTGCACGCGGGTTTCGATGAACTGTTCTACTTTACCCGCTGCATCTTCCATGGTGGCACTGTATTGGGCCGCGTAGCCCAGTGCGCCATGCTTGGAGAGGGTCATACGCTTGCCGAACTCCAGAGCAGCGGACAGGTCCACGTGCTCGAGGAAGTTGTCGATCAGTAGCAAAGCGGACTCATGTCCGATCTGCACGCTGGGCATGAACATCAGGTTTTCAGGTAGTCCGGTGCCCTCCAGGAGCGCAGACATGGGGATGCCACGCTCAAAGGCCATCTCGCCAAGCAGTATAAGGTAATCAGACGAGAGTCTGTGCTCACCCGATCCGATGGTTTTAGTCGTCATAGATACCAGATGCCAGTTTTGAACCACAGGGTGAAAGCATTGCACCCCAAAATATCCGGATCAGTATGTCATAGTGATTGCATGTCAGGTATGTGAATTCTGGCCAACGATACAGAAATTAACAATTCGTGGACGGGCTTCCCTAAGAGGGGGATCGTATGACTAATATTAAGAATAAATCTGCACAGGTTGAGATCAAACCGCGTCGCATGGCGTTCGATACTGAATCGCCGATGAATAAATACGCTTTTAAAAATAATTCACTGATCAGCACCTTTTTCTATGCGCTATCGGCGCTTTTCCCTGATGGTGAACGGTTCTTTATTCACTCCGTGCGTAACTACCGCGACGACATCAAAGACGAGACTCTGAAGGAGCAGATCCGTGGTTTTATTGGTCAGGAAGCTCACCATGGCGTATCACATGAAGCGTTAAACCAGGCAATTACCGACATGGGCTTTCCCATGGATCGTATCGTCGGCCGCTTGCACAAGCGCGTTGATTTTCTGAAGAAATTCAGCCGCGAACGTCAGCTTGCTTTGACGGTTGCCATGGAGCACTTCACAGCGTCATTGGCGGAATTTTTGCTCAAGAATCCCGAAATACTCGAAGATGCAGATCCGACGGTTCGTAAGATGCTGCTGTGGCATGCTGTAGAAGAAATTGAACACAAGGCTGTCGCGTTTGATGTGTATCGTGAGCACGTAAATGATGAGTTTATGCGTAAGCGGGTGATGGTGATTTCTATGATCAGTCTGTTTTCTCGTTTGGCTATGTATCAGGTCTGGCTACTGCGTTCGCAGCGTCATTTTCCAAGCTGGAGAGAGTGGAAAGAAGCCGCGGTATTTTTCTGGGGTAAGAAGGGCGTTCTTCGCGATAACATGAAAGGATTAGCGAAGTTCTTCAAAACCGGTTTCCATCCATGGGATATTGATCAGAACTACCTGATTGAGAACTGGGAAGAGAGATACCCCGATATTGCTGCACTGCAGGTGAATTAATCTGCTGAACGATATTGTTTGACGACGCCCGGCAATGCCGGGCGTTTTCGTCTGTGAGCAGCTCAGGCATAATGCCGCCAGATTTAATTCTGTGGAGCCCTTATGAAGCACGATTTCTGGCACGAACGTTGGGAAAAACAGGAGATTGGTTTTCACTTGAGCGATACCAATCCCGCCCTTACCAGTCACTGGCATACCATTCCTGTCGATCTAGGCGAGCGTGTTCTGGTACCACTCTGTGGGAAGTCGGTAGATATCCTATGGCTGCTGCGTGAAGGCTATCAGGTAGTAGGCGTAGAGTTGAGTGAAATTGCGCTGGATGCACTGGCTGAGTCGATCGAAGAGACCTTCAGTCTGGCGGTCGATAAGCAGCAGGTGGGTAACCTCATCCTCTACCGGGCTGCAGGTATTCTGCTGATTTGCGGTGATTGGTTCAGTCTGACTTCTTTTGATACTGGGCCAATCGATGCGGTTTATGATCGTGCAGCACTGGTCGCAATGCCTGAAGAGATGAGGGCCGACTATGCCAGCCAGCTGCTGAAGGTGTCAGAAAATGCACCTCAGTTGCTGGTTACGTTTGAGTACGACCAGAACGAGATGTCGGGACCGCCGTTTGCTGTGGATCAGGCACAGGTTGAGTCGTTTTACGTAGATACGATGAACATTGATGTGATGGCTGATAAAGACTGCCTGGTTGATGAGCCCAAGTTTCGCGAGCGTGGCCTCTCTGCGTTGCGTGAAAAAGTGCTTCGCCTCACGCCAAAGGGCTGACCTCGGTAATTACAATGCTCTGGTCGGAGGGATAGCGCCAGCGGATGTTCAGATCCCATAGACGCACGCCGTATTCCCGTTCAGGATCATGCGACTGGTAGGCTGGGCGTGGGTCCTGAGCCAGGCACTCCTCAATAACAGCAATAACATTCTCGTTGAGTCTGGCGGCTTCTGTAGTCGCCTGTCGATGGGCTTCTTCGGACCAGCTCACAGTGAGCGGTTCTGGTGCTGAAGGCGCTATCGTATTCGTCGCATCAACCACAGAGTCGGTGTAGGGCACGTAAGGTTTTATATCGACAATGGGGGTGCCGTCGAGAAGGTCTGCGCCCGAAACCAACAACGTGGTGCCTTCTATTTTCTCAATTTTGACCAGTGACTGGCCCAGTCCGTTGGGGCGGTGCGTACTGCGTGTCGCGAATACCCCAATGCGCTGATTACCACCTAACCGTGGCGGACGGACACGCAGTGATTCCGGGCGGCTTCCAACACCATGAAAACAGAATATCAGCCAGATGTGCGACACCCGCTCCAACCCCTGTAGTGCTCCGGGGTCGTCAAACGGTGCCTGTAACTCTATCCGGGTGAGTACCGAAGGTGCCAGGCCGGGTTGACGAGGGATGGCAAACTTCTCTTTGTAAGGGGATCGGGCTAACGCCAGAATGTCTAAAGTGGGCATACAGGTCTCCGTTGGCGACTGGCAGTATACCGCTTTGGCGTGAGTGACGGGACTTCCCCCGGTAGCTGGCTCTTGTGGATACTCCTTTAATCGGTGAATTGCGTTATCATCAAGCCCGGACAGTAGTTTGTCCCTCTGAAATTTTTGTTGATTGAATAGTTAAGGATCAGAACCTATGAGTGGTTTGCAGGATCGAGTACAGGATACGAAAGAACGCTTTCAGGACTGGATGGCAGATCGAAAGGACGCCAAAGGTGGTTCCGGACGTCTGATCGTCTGGCTGGTGGTGTTATATCTTCTGGTTGCGCTGGTAGTGGGTATGTTCTGGTCGCAGGAGCCGGAGACATTTAACGTACAGGCGTCAGCGAATACGCGGGCAGAAGAAATGGGTGTTCAGCCAGTTCGTGGCTTCACCACTACCGCTACCCTGATGAAGATCACCGAAACCATGCTTTACAAGCCGGGTGGCTATCTGTCGAACGATATTTTCCCGCCGGGGGTGTGGCTGGATAACATTCCTAGCTGGGAGTTTGGTGTACTGGTTCAGGTACGAGACTTCTCCCGTGCACTGCGCAAAGACTTCAGCCGCTCGCAGAGTCAGTCGACGGAAGATAAAGATCTGGAAATTGCTGAGCCGCAGCTGCATTTCGACGGTAACAGCTGGTTGGTCCCTGATTCCGAGGGTGAATACAAGCGTGGCCTCGAAGCTCTGCAGTCTTACCTGACCCGCTTGTCTGATCCAAATGAGCCGACGGCGCAGTTCTACGCGCGTGCGGACAACCTGCGTCAGTGGTTGCTGGATGTTGAAACCCGCTTGGGTAGCCTCTCTCAGCGTCTGAGTGCATCGGTAGGCCAGCGTCGCCTCAATGAAGATGCAGGCGCGACTCCTCTCCCTTCAGAGGAAGAGGTAAGAACTCCGTGGACTGAGGTTGACGATGTGTTCTACGAAGCGCGTGGTACTTCATGGGCGCTTCTGCACCTGATGCGTGCGATTGAAGTGGACTTCCAGGACGTTCTGGAGAAGAAGAATGCACTGGTTGGTCTACGTCAAACCATCCGCGAACTGGAGGCTACTCAGGAAGCACTCTGGTCTCCAGTGGTACTGAATGGCAGTGGGTTCGGTGTTTTCGCTAACCACTCGCTGGTACTTGCATCCTATATTTCCCGCGCGAATGCCGCGATTCTTGACCTTCGTGAGCTGCTTGCTCAGGGTTAATTGCTGACCTCTACAGATGCCGCACGCCGGCGGCATCTGCTGTTCCCCTCTCAGAAGTAAGACTTCATCTACAATTTAATCAGACTGATGACGCATTTACGTTCTGTTGTCTGGTTTTGTTGGCCTGTTTGTGCATAACTATGGTGTATATGGCCCTTTCTGTCTTTGCAGTGAGGGGAGTACGATTGTCCCGGATTTGGACCCTCAACATTGAAAGCACTCATAATAATAATTACAAGCGCGTGTTTACTGGTTGCCTGTGGTGGTGGCTCTGGAACGTCAGACGATACTCCAGCTCCCCCGGATACCGCACCAGCTACGCCAGAAGAAACCGTAGATACCGACGATGATGGTATTCCTGATTCTCAGGATGACGACATCGATGGGGATGGCGTGCGCAACGCCGAAGACGCTTTTGTATTTGACGCCGGTGAATGGGCGGATAGAGACTTTGATGGCATAGGTAACAATGCCGACGCAGACGATGATAATGACGGTTACTCCGACAGTGACGAAGTCGCGGCTGGCTCTGCCCCCTTGGATGCGAGCGATACGCCGGCAGATCTCGACGGCGACTTTATCCCTGACGTTCTTGATGACGATATAGACGGCGACGGTGTTCTGAATGATTTAGACGCCTACCCTTACGATCCAGAAAGGAGTGAGCCTGATGTTGTTACTGAGCCTACCGAACTGGACACTGAACTTCTGGCGCTGATTACCGACATTGGGTTTGATCCTTCCGAGCTGACAGATCGTATAGTCCCTCAGCCGGGAGATGCGTTGGTCGAGCTGGGTAAGGAGCTGTTTTTCTCCAGATCTCTCAGCTTTGGTGATGATGTTGCCTGTGCGAGTTGCCACGACCCGAGACTTGCTGGAACCGATAATCTCAGTTTGCCCGTCGGCGTTGGCGCTCATAATCCGCTGATTGTCGGGCCTGGGCGCCGACATGATGGGAACTACTACATCGACCCTAAAGCTGACTTTGGTCCGAACGTACCTCGCAATAGTCCGACGACCTTTAATATTGCTTTCTATGACCGAGCTATGTTCTGGGATGGGCGTATTGAAACCATCGAGTACGATCCGGGAGACCTTTACTACGTAGGTGTCGATACTGGTGCCCCGAATGGTGAAGGTCAGTTGATGCGAACACCGGACAGCCAGTTCCGTGGACCAGATAACAAGGCTGGTCCCAACCTGACTGCTGCTCAGGCACGCTTTCCGGTAACTTCTGTGGTTGAAATGCGCGGCTTTGATCCTGCCGCAGGTCTTACCTCATACGATACTCGTGATCTGATCGCAGAAAAATTGCTTGATCGTGGTTGGGAAGGATACTTCCGCGATGCCTTCAACGATTACATTAGTCTTGATAGGAAGCTGATTACTTATGACCGCATAGCGATGGCACTTGGCGAGTATCAGCGCTCGCAGGTTGCACTGGATTATCCGTTCTCGCGTTATGTTGACGGTGACATTAATGCGATTTCTGAAGAGGCAAAAGAAGGTGCGCTACTCTTCTTTGGCGAGGGTAAATGTTTCGGCTGTCATGCAGGTGCTAAGTTTTCCGATGAGCAATTTTATCCCTTGGCAACGCCACAGATAGGGCGTGGTAAAAATGTCTTTTCTCAGGACTTTGGTCGCTATAACACGGTACCGGATGTATCAGATAAATTCGCTTTCCGTACTCCCAGTTTGATTAATGCCGAGCTCACATTCCCCTATATGCATGCCGGCTCTATCGCGACACTGGAAGAGGCCATACGTTGGCATTTCGATCCGGTAGCGCAACTTGAAGGGTATGATTATAGCCTTGATCATCTTGCCCAGTTTGCTGGCCTCAATATTAATACAAGCGGCCACCAGGCTCAGGTTCCGGCAATTTCTGCGGCTTATCAGCAATGGCGCTCCAATAAGTCACGTAGATACAATCGTGTACCCAGTGTCGTCTCGAGCGAGAAAGTCTCACAGTATGCGGCCTTTATTCGGAGCTTGACTGCAGATTGTTTGAAAAGCAGCGTTTGCGTCGAACAATGGATGCCAGATTACACATCGGTCGACCCCGATGGGTTCCGGCTTGAACCAGAGTTCTCCTTCTTCGATAACACTGCTGTTTTTGACGTATTTCCTCCTGCTCCAGGAGAATCAGTTGCCCCAGTCTTTCCTGATCTTTCTGAGATAGAGCCAGCTAATATATCGTCCTGTGTGGCAATGGATGTGGATAGTCGCCCGGAAATTGATCTTTCTGTTGGCTTCAGAAAAGTAGTCCTTTCCGGGTTGAATGAGTCACACAGAGTTGGGCCAGAAATACTCGACGATATTGTCAGTACTGCGGAAGTTGCCCTGGTGATAGGTTCTATCGCTTCCGCAGATATTGATGGTGATTGTGATTTTGATCTCGCCATTGGACTTGGTAAAGAGAAAGGTATTCAGATATATCTCAATGAGAACGGACGTTTTGAAAAAGCACCGGATAATATGGGCATCGATAGTAGAGGTGATATTGCTGCTTTCTCTATGACTGATATCAATGGTGATGGTTGGCCGGACCTGCTGGTCGGTCATGTATACGAGCCGGACAGTAAGTTATGGTTGAACAATGGTGGTGATGGTTTTCTTCGGGTAACTCAGTTTGGCCATGATACGGTGCGCACAACTCATAACTCGACTTTTGCTGATATCGATAACGATGGTGACCTGGATATATTCAGTCACAACTGGGACTTTATGCGCACGGCAGAAGAAATCCATATCTGGAAGAATGATGGCCGGGGCTTGTTTGAACCCTGGCAGGATGACGTTGTTTACGGCGCATTTGGCGATCGGGATTATACCTTTGCTGCTAACTTCGCGGATGTGAATAAAGACGGTAATCTGGATATCCTGGTTGCTGCGGATTTTCAGCGCTCTCAAGTCTTTCAAGGGGCTGATTCTGGGACATTTTTCAATGCGACCCGAGCCAGTGATATAAAAGACTACAATGCGATGGGGGCTGCTGTAGGAGATATTGACAACGATCAGGACCTTGACTGGTTTGTTACCAATATACAGTTTCCGATCGCGGGTTATGCTCCCTTTGTTAATCGGATGTATTTGAATGAGTCAACTGAAGGCGGTGATATTCAAATGAACGAGGTTGCTGCACATGTTGGTGTCGAGGATGGCCTTTGGGCATGGGGTACCTGCATGAAAGACTTCGACAATGATGGTTGGTTAGACATCTTCCATGTGAATGGTTTTGGCTATGCTAATAACACCTTTGAGCATCCTTTGTTCGAAGTACTCTCGTGGCTTGGAATTACCGGAGTCTATGACCTAGTGGATTCCAATGTTGGTGGGCTTGTCAGTTCTCTCTACGGCTATTTCGGTGGCTTTACCCAAGTGAACGAGATACTCGGCAATGGTTACCTCAATGAGAGTCAGTTCGTGTCAGAGCTGGAAGCACTTATCCAATCATCGAAAGAGCTCAATGAAAGGCTGGGTGAAGAGACTTACGCTCTTGAATATTTTTATGGCACGCCAGCCCGGTTGTTTATGAATAATCAGGATGGCACCTTCCGTGAGGAAGCTGCATTGCGTCATATTGATGATACTGGTGAAGGCCGGGGAATTGTCTGTAATGACTTTGATCGAGATGGCGATATCGACATCGTAATTATGAACCACAGTGGATTTCCATCGTATTATGAAAATCACTTCCGTCGTTTAATTACTGCGGACGACAACTTCCTGAATGTAAGACTTCGTGGTGTTGGAGGTAATCAGTCCGCTTACGGTGCCAAGGTCTATGCGACCAGTGAAACACTCAACCAGTACCGGGAAATGCGTTTTGAGAATAATTACATGTCCAATAATGCACCAGAACTCCACTTCGGCTTAGCAGGCGATAACGCTGTCAGCGAACTGCGAGTAGAGTGGCCAGATGGTGAAGTGACAATTGTCAGCGACGTTCCCGCCAATCAGTTTATGGTTATTGAGCACCCGTCGTACAACGACTGACATGTAACAAATCCTTCATAAAGCTGTAGTAAATTCGCCTCCGTTTCATTCTCGGGGGCGTGCGCCCCCAGTAATTACCGGGGGAATCATGAGTTTTAAGCGCCTCATCAGTACGGCTGCGATTACCAGTAGTTTCTGCTTTGCGACAGCGAATGCAGCAGAAGTAGTCTTTTACATCACTGAAGACGGTAGTGCCGCAGACGCCGTCTCTGTATCCGTTAATGGCCAGCGCCAGATAGTGAACCCTCAGGGTTTCGTCACCTTTGAATTACCAGCTGATAGCTATACAGCGGAGCTTTCGCAGTACGGCGCCTGGGTAGGCGAAGCTGAGTTTACCCTTGAAAATGCCGACTCCTCCGAAGACGTCTTTGTTGAAATTCTGGGTGGCGAAGCCATTGCTGAAATCAGTTCACCCGATGGCACTGCTGGCGTCATTAAAGGTCAGTTAATCTCTAACGAAACAGGTGGTCCTGTTTCGGGCGCACGCGTATCTGCCGCTGGCACCGACCTCGGTGTTATTACAGAAGACGATGGCAGCTTCTCTCTTGAACTCCCCCGTGGTAACTACACCCTCACTGTGGCTCATCCGAGTTACCAGAGAACCGAGCTTAGCGTTAACAGCATGCCAGGTGTTCCAGTAGAACTGGACGTTGAAGTTGGTATGTCTGGGAATGGCGTGATCGAAGAGGTCGTTGCCGTTGGCACGTATGTAGCGGATTCTGCAACCAGCCAGGAACGTGATGCCAGCGCTGTCCTGGATTCGATTGGCGGTGAGCAGATGTCCCGCTTTGGTGATTCAAATGCAGCTTCTGCGTTGAAGCGTGTGGCGGGTGTGACCATTGCGGACGGTAAATATGTCGTAGCCCGTGGCCTGAATGAGCGCCACACATCGATTCTACTGAATGGTGCTTCATTACCTAGCCCTGACCCATCCCGCCGTGTCGTACCTCTTGATTTATTTCCATCCAGTGTGATTGATGGAATCGACGTTCAGAAAACGGCTACTCCGGATGTATATGCAGATTCAACAGGTAGCACAGTCTCTTTGAGTACTAAAAAATTTCCTCTGGAGTTTGAAGGGAAGTTGTCCCTATCTTTGGGGTATAACGATAGCGCTACCTTCACTGAACAGGAATTTATGCAGGAAGAGGGTGGAGACTTTTTCGGCTTTGGTGCAGATGGCGACAGGGCGCTGAATCAGGATGCTAAAGAGTTTAGTAGTGAGAGCCTGCTTTTTAATCCTGAACTCGGTAAGAACCTGGCTGCAGAGCTACCCGATAACCTGAACACAGAAGAACGAAACATTTTGCCTGATGTTTCTGCAGAGCTCTCTATTGGGGATACATTTTACGACAACGGAAATACGGCATTCGGTTACCAGGCATCTGTCAAATTCTCTAACGAGTGGCAGGTTCAGGAGAGAGATTCTGATACAAACCTATTGAGTGACGATGGATCACTTAACGTTGATGACTCATACGATGAAATACGAACGACTAACGACGTGAACCTCGGATTTGGATTCAGTCTCGGCATGTTGTCAGGTATTCATGAAGTTACCAGTAATACTCTACTTCTTCGCCAAACACATTCTGAGACCAGTGTTAAACGCGGTACTGGTGGAGATCAGGATCGTGAAGGCATTCTGTATAATATGGATTGGCTAGAGCGTCAGCTCTCTATGCAACAGTTTACGGGGGAGCACTATTTTGATCGTTTTCTTAAAACGACAGCGAATTGGCAAGTCAGTTTCTCTGAAGCAGAGTTGGATAACCCGGACCGACGTCGCTATACCTATGAAATTCCGGCCTTTGATGAGGGGCTTGATGATTACTACCTTTATTGGAGCGAGGTGAAGCGAGAGTACAATACGCTCTCTGATACCATTACCGATTACAGTGTCAGTTTCGACTCTTCTCTCTTCGAGTCTTCTACAAATTACCTGACGGCAGACTATGGGTTCTCTGCGTTCAATCGAGAGCGTGAAGCCGATGGCACGACACTCGGTTACGATGCGGATAGTGGTCTTGCAGGTGATTACATAAATAACTTCGATATAGACCAGATTGTAAGGGAAACTATTGAAGCTGATGAACTGAGCCTTCTCAATCAGACCGCTGGTTCCGCAGACTACAATGCGTCATGGGATATGACGGCATTTTTTGGTGGTCTTGAATATGAACGTCTTGATGTTTTCCGTGTTAATGCAGGTTTGCGCAGCGAGTCTTCGGATATATTTGTTCAAACTTACGAGTCGAGTGCACAGGATCAAAGTAATCCCGTTTTCGCTGAAATTTCTGATTCCAATGTATATCCATCAGCTGGGCTGACTGTATTCCTCGGTGATAGTGTTCAGCTCCGTGGAGCCTGGTACCAGACTATTAATCGTCCAGATTTCCGAGAGCTTGCAAATGCGCAATATGTTGATCCAGATACTGGAGACAGTATTCGAGGCTACCCTCTTCTCGAGAGTGCAGAAATCACGAATATCGACATTCGTGCTGAGTGGTATATGAGTGATAGTGAAAGTATCAGCCTTGCTTATTTCACAAAGGACTTCGACAAGCCTATTGAGAAAACCTTGCTAACTGGTGGCTCGGTATTCTCATACCGTAATGGTGATACTGGTACGATCAATGGCATTGAAATTGACTTCAGGTCTGAATTTGATCTGAGCAGTTACCTTATGTTTGTTTCTGGAAATCTCTCTTTGATTGATTCTGAGGTAGACATTGCATTCCGCACTCGCGCCATGCAGGGGCAGCCTGATAGTCTTGCTAATATACAGGTAGGTCTTGACGACTACGACAGCCAACAGAAATTCACATTAGTATACAACTATCACGGTGAACTTCTGTATTCAGCGACTCAGGCTAATAGTAATTCCCCAGACATTATGGAGGATCCAAGAGGCGAACTAAGTGCTAATTACTCCACTGAAATTGTTCCGGATCTGACGTTCAAGCTTGCTTTGAAAAATCTTACTGATGAACCCGTAAGCCTAACTCAGAAAGGTGAAAACTATCGTTCTTATCACAAGGGACGTGAGCTCTCTGCTGGTATTTCATTGGTCTTCTGAAATATCAATATAGGTAGAAAAATCCCGCTAAATGCGGGATTTTTTTTATCTTTCATAAAAGTGTCACACATTGACCATAGCATGTCTCCCGTCAAGTTCTTAACCAGATTAACTAACCAAGGAATTACCATGGAACTTAAGAAACTTCTTGTTGCTATGACTGCTGCTTCTGCAGCAATGTTGACAGCTTGTGGTGGCGACAGCTCATCATCAAACAGTACATCTACTCCAACTACGCCTAGCGTTACTGATAACACTTGTAGTGTTGGTGTTGGTAAAGAACTGGATACTACTTACTCTGTTGATGGTGTAGATATGCCAGTTTGTCTGTTGAGTGGCAGCATTTTGACTGACGCTAGGCTGACCACTGATTACGTCTACAGCATGACTGACTACGTAACTGTTGGTGATGGCGCTGGCGAACTGACCTCATATGATGCTCCAAGCGAAGTAACCCTGACTATCGACCCAGGTGTTGCTTTCCGCTCGACTTCTAAGGGTACTCTGATTATCTCTCGTGGCTCTAAGATCCTTGCAAATGGTACTGCAGCGGCACCAATCGTTATGTCTTCCATTGATGACAACTACGAAGGTAATAAAGAGTGGGGTGGCCTGGTTGTACAGGGCTTCGCTAAGAACAACCAGTGTGCGAATGAA
The DNA here is from genome assembly GCF_002339775.1 of Thalassolituus sp. UBA2590. Lineage (NCBI taxonomy): Bacteria > Pseudomonadati > Pseudomonadota > Gammaproteobacteria > Oceanospirillales > Oceanospirillaceae > Thalassolituus > Thalassolituus sp. UBA2590. Next base: position 59,856 of record NZ_DDKU01000175.1, on the reverse strand, counting down.
TATGCAGCGACTCCAGAAGAAATCTGTAACACGGCTGACGAAGCCGATACCGGTTTTCACGGCGGTAACGATGACGCAGACAACAGCGGTTCTATTTCTTATCTGATCGTTGCTGAAGGTGGTTACGAAGTAGTCGCTGATAGCGAAATTAACGGTATCACTATGCACTCTGTAGGTTATGGTACTACCGTAGAAAACGTTATGGTTTATAACAACTACGATGACGGTATCGAGTTCTTCGGCGGTTCAGTAAACGTTAAGAACCTGATCCTGGTAGACAACGGTGACGAGTCAATTGACTGGGATGACGGCTACCGCGGTAACATTCAGTTCTCTCTGGTTCGCCAAGGCGTTACTAATGCTGGTGACAATGGTATCGAAGCTGACAATGCTGGTCTGAGCAACACTGCCGAACCAGTTTCTAATCCGACTCTGTCTAACATCACTTTCCAGACCGCTTCTGAAGGTTCTGCATACCTGATGCGTGCGAAGGTCGGTACTTACGGTACTCTGACTAAGATTGCTGCAGACAATTACGCGAAAGCATTCCGTATCGCTGATACAGAGACTACTGTTGTGTTAACTGATTCTCTGGTTGAGTACACTGGCATGGATGCAGCGGACACTCTACGTCTGGACAATGGCGCTGCAGAAAGCCAGATCACTGGTTGGGGGGCAAGCTCAACTTCTGACAATGTTGCTCTGGGTAATGCTTTTGAAGTAACCGGTGGTAATGGTTCAGTAACTGCGAGCACAGCGACTAGCGCTAATGCTTCTACAGGCTTCTTCGAAGAAACTGATTACATTGGTGCGGTTGATCCGACTGTTACTGCTGCTGAAAGCGCTTGGTGGGCATGGGCAGCTGACGTAATTCCAGCAGCCTTCGAAACTGAAGAATAAGTCTCTTATTCTTGCGAGAAAAACGGCACCTTCGGGTGCCGTTTTTCGTTATACGACAGTGGTATGTAATTTTCTTGTAGCAATTCTGCAATGTCACAGAATTGTCATCTTTTCTTCGTATTCTTCTCGCGAATTCAGAAACGCCGGTTTCCGGCCATTCTTTTTAATTGGGTATTTAACATGGCAACAACCAAACGCCAGACGTCGCGCCTTCTGAGCGCTATCGCTATTGCTGGTATGAGTTTTACAGGCGTCGCCTCTGCTGCAACGCTGGATGATGCAGTTGAGCAGGGTGTCGAGCGTGTAGAGCAGGCACAGGCTTCTCAGCAGACCATCGATTCTATCGACAAAGACATTCGTGCTACCGAGCGTGATTACCGTGCGCTGATGAAGGAAATCGAAGGCCTGAATGTCTATATCTCTCAGCTGGATCGTCAGCTGGACGCACAGGCAAAAGACCTGGCAAGCATCGATAAAAGCATGAGTCAGGCAGCGCTGGTTGAACGCCAGATCACTCCTCTGATGCTGCGCATGATTGATGCTGTTAATCAGTTTGTAGCAGCGGATGTCCCTTTCCTGAAAGAAGAGCGTATGGCGCGTGTTTCCAAACTGAATGATCTGATGGGGCGTTCTGACGTTACCGCGGCTGAGAAATACCGCAAAGTAATGGAAGCCTATCAGGCAGAGATCGAATACGGCCGTACTATCGAGTCATACCGTGGTGAGCTGGAAGGCGAAACCCCACGTGAAGTCGACTTCCTGCGTATAGGTCGTATCGCTCTGGTGTACCAGTCTCTGGACGGACAGGAGTTGGGTATCTGGAATACGAATACCAACAGCTGGCAGCCTCTGGCGCCAGAGTATAAGAGCAAAGTGATGGCGGGCATCCGTATTGCTCGTGAACAGGCTGCGCCAGACCTGATTAAAGTTCCGGTGGCTGCTCCTATGATGGCTCAACAGGAGGCGAACTGATGAAACTCCGTAATGTAATTTTAAGCGGTGTGTTTGCACTGGCGATGCCGATGGTATCTGTTGCTGAGACAGCAAACCTTGATCAGCTCCTGAACCTGGTAAAAGAAGGTCAGGCGCGTGATAACGCAGCTTTCGAACAGCGTATTGCTGAATTTCAGGGCTCAAAAGCGAAGCAGGAACAGCTGGTTCGTGATGCGATGGTAGAGCGCGATCGTCTTGAAGCACTGAGTGCTGATAAAGAAGAGCAGTTCCGTGATAACGAACTGATCGTTGCCGAAAAGCAAGCGCAGTTAAATGATCGTCTGGGTAGCCTGAAAGAACTCTTCGGTGTGCTGCAGCAGGTTGCTGGCGATACCAAGAGTGTTTTCGAAGGCTCTGTTATCAGCTCTGAACTGCCAGGTCGTGAAGCATTTTTGACCGACCTTATCCGTGTTGCAGGCGCCACCTCTGAACTGCCATCCATTGAGCAGCTTGAGCGCCTCTGGTTTGAGATGCAGCGTGAAGCGACTTATAGCGGCCGCATTGCAAGCTACAGCGCGGATGTTGTGACGCCAAGTGGTGAAACCACTGAGCAGCAGGTTGTTCGTATCGGTGGATTCAACGCGGTTTCTGACGGTAAATACCTGAACTGGGACATTGAATCAGCGCGACTGATTGAGATGGATAAGCAGCCGGGTGCACGTTACACCGATGGAATTACAGCTCTCGAATCTGCGAGTGGAAGTGAATTGACCGGTTTCTGGATTGACCCTTCACGTGGTCAGTTGCTGAAAATTATGGGCCAGTCCCCAGAACTGGGTGACCGTGTCGATCAGGGTGGTGTGGTTGGTTACATCATTCTCGCATTGGGTGCCGTGGGTATTCTGCTGGCTATCTGGCGCATGATTGTTCTGAACATCGAAGCAGGTCGTATCAACAAGCAGATGAAAACTGAAACTGTTGATGAAAAGAATGCGCTTGGTCGTGTGATGGCTGTATTTAATGCAAATAAGAAAAGCGATACAGAAACGCTCGAATTGCATCTGGGTGAAGCCATTGCCGCAGAGATTCCTCGTCTTACACGTGGTATCGGCTGGATCAAAATCATCTCGGTGGTTGCTCCGCTGCTCGGTCTTCTGGGTACGGTGACCGGTATGATCGATGTGTTCGAAACCATGTCGCTGTTCGGTACGGGTGACCCGAAACTGATGGCGGGTGGTATTTCTCAGGCGCTGGTGACTACGGTATTGGGTCTCGTTGCGGCAATTCCATGTGTCTTCCTGCACACCCTGACCAACAACCGCAGCCGTGCACTGATCATGATTCTGGAAGAGCGCGCCACCGGTATTCTGGCTCGCCAGTCTGAACAGCAACAAGCGAAAGCAGCCTGATCATGATGTTTGGTGAAGTATACGAACCGGTATATCTGTTCATGGAGCGTGGAGGCGACGTCCTCTACGCCATCTTCGGACTGATTCTGCTGCTCTGGTTGTTTGTACTGGAGCGTGCCGGGTACTTCGCATTTTCTCACCGCAACGCGATGCAGCGTGCGGTGAATGAATGGGAAGCTCGTACCGAGCGTAAATCCTGGGCAGCACATCAGATTCGTGAAGACCTGATTGCCTCTCTACGCTCAGACCTCGAAGCGAACATGACCACGATCAAAATGCTGATCGGCATGGCGCCTCTGTTTGGTCTGCTCGGTACGGTTACCGGCATGATTGAAGTATTTGACGTTATGGCATTTTTTGGCAACGGCAGCCCTAAAGCAATGGCTTCCGGTATTTCTAAAGCCACGATTCCAACCATGGCTGGAATGGTAGGTGCCCTGACGGGAGTGTTCGCTCAGTCGATGCTTGAGCGATACATCAAACGAGAAAAAATCCGTATCGAAGATCGTCTGACCTTTGATCATTAATTCGGGAAAAAGATTATGAGACGCAGTTTTTCTGCCAGTCAGCAAGTAGAAGCCGAGGGCGAGATTGATATCACCCCGATGCTGGACGTTGTATTTATTATGCTGATCTTCTTTATCGTGACCGCGTCGTTCGTTAAAGAATCAGGTATTGAAGTTAATCGTCCTGATGCGAGTACCGCGCAAGCGAAGCCACGCGCAAACATTCTGATCGCCATTAATGAAAATGACGAGATCTGGATTAATAAACGCCGCGTTGATGAGAGTCAGGTTCGCGCAAATATCGAGCGTCTGCATGCTGAAAATCCGCAGGGAACCGTTGTGATCCAGGCGGATGAAGAAGCGAAGACCCGTAAGCTGGTGGCAGTGATGGATGCTGCACGTCAGGCCGGAGTCTATGACGTCTCACTGGCTACAGAGGCGATGTAAGATGCCGGTTGTTGTCCGTTTTGGTGGCGCCCTTGCTGTCGCATTCGTCGCCACCATCGCTGTCTTCTGGATGATGCAGAGCCTCATCAGTACCGGTGGCTCAGTCACCATGCCGACTGATTATGGCCGTATTCAGAGCTTTGTGATGAATGAGCCAGACGATGAAGTACAGACGAAAGATCGTCAGCCTGAAAAGCCACCTGCACCGCCGCAGGAGCCGCCACAGCCAGACATGGTGAAGCCTGAGTTTAATTCTCAGAATGCGGCTGATTTAGCACTCGGTGCACTGGATATCTCTGCAGATCTTGCTCTGGATGCAGGTTTGAGTGGCGCAGGCAGTGACGGTGAGTTTATGCCGATTGTTAAGGTGGCCCCGACTTACCCTCGCCGTGCTGCCCAGCGCGGAATAGAAGGCTATGTTGTTGTCGAGTTTACCGTGACCTCACTGGGTACAGTGACCAATCCGGTAGTGCTCGAAGCTGAGCCTCCAGGTGTATTCGATAAGGCTGCGTTGGATGCAGTTAAGAAATTTAAATATAAACCCCAGGTAGTTGAGGGAAGTGCAGTAGATGTACCCGGGGTTCGTAACATTATCCGCTTCGAGCTGGATAAGTAACGTATAAAACTGGAGTGAGTGTTTTATGAGAAAGTTACCGATAGCATTAGTAATGAGTGCATTGTTAGGGGGCGTCCCCCTCCTGGCCGTGCAGTCTGTATCCGCCGCTGAAGAAAGCGCAGAAAATTCGCAGGAAGAAGCCTCAGCAGGCCCTCGCGTGCGCAGAACTATGACGCTGCGTGAGATCGTATTTGAGAAGCTCGAAGAAGCGCAGCAGGCCGCTGATGCCGGTAACTTTGACGAAGCCTTGCAGACACTCGAACGATTGGAAAAGCGGAAGCGTAATTCATACGAGCGTGCAATGACGCACAATATGTATGCCTACGTTTACTCGACTCAGGAAAATTACGCTGCGGCCATCCCTGAGTACGCAAAAGTAATTGAAATCGACAACGCGCCAGACAGTCTGAAGCAGACGACCCGTTACACGCTGGCAAAACTGTACATGTTGCAGGAGCGTTATGCAGAATCTCTGGCGACCATTAATGAGTGGATGTCACAGTCAGACAAAGTGAATGCAGACGCCTATATGTTCCGCGCACAGGTCCAGTACCAGCAGGAGAAGTATGAACTGGCCGGTGATGATATTGCGACTGCGATTTCAATGCGCGAAGAAGCAGGGTCTCGCGTCACCGAAAGCTGGTTGCTGTTGCAACGTGCGGTGATGTTCCAGCTGAAAGACTATAAAGGCCTGGCAGTCACTCTTGAGAAATTGGTTGCGACCTATTCGAAGTCTGAATACTGGATGCAACTGGCTGCGGTCTATAATGAGCTGGGTCGCGAAGACGAGGAGCTGGCGACGCTTGAAACCGCCTATGATCAGAAGCTTTTTACTAAAGAGTCCGAATATCTGAATTTTGCTCAGGCACTGCTGAGCCGAGAAATTCCGTATAAAGCTGCGCATGTGCTGGAAGCCGGCATGGAGGCTGATGTCGTCGAGAAAAGCGCGCGAAACCTGTCGTTGTTGGGCGATGCCTGGATGCTGGCTAAAGAATACGACAATGCGATTGTTGTGATGACACAGGCAGCGGATGCATCTGGTGAAGGACGCGATTATTTCAAGCTCGCGCAGATCTATACTGAGCGTCAGGAATGGAGTAAGTCACTTGAATTCAGTAATAAAGCGCTGAACGCGGGTGATCTGAAGGCACCTTATCAGGCATTAATTATCAAAGGGCTTGCTCAGTACAATCTGGATGAACTGGAGTCTGCATCTATTACTTTCTTTAAAGCTGCATCGTATCCGGCGGCAGAGAAAGTCGCTCATCAGTGGCAGGAATATATTGAGAGCGAGCAGCAGCGCCGGGAGTACATTGCTAACGCTGGCTAAGACTGAAAAGTAAGCTTAAAAAGTCATGAAAAAAGGGAGCCGGCAGGCTCCCTTTTTTATAACTATTTTTAATGACTATTAAGGCTGGTTTCTTACGTTAACGCTTTGGCGTCCAGGCCCAGATCATCTCAGCAGTCACGCTTTCAGTTCCTTCGGCATCTTTCAGGACGACAGGTACACTGATGTCGCCTCTTTCTTCATTCCTGAGTCTTTCAAGGTCTGCATCACTGAGCGTGGCAGTGGCTGTAAGATCACCCTTAGTGCGCTTAAGGTAGGTGAGATTCATATTGCGAATCACCAGTACGCGGCTGTCTGGCACGTTCATGGCTGTTACAAAACCTGTCGCTGATTCGGCAGCAAGCGCCATCGCAGCGGCATGCAGAGTGCCGATGTGGTTGCCTACCTTACGACGCTTTTTGATCTTAACGACACATTCATTATTAGTCAGTTTTTCTACGCGACACGATGCTGTTCCTGCGAACGGAATGATTTTTCCGATGATAAAAGAGCGTGCGCCGGTTCTCCAGCCAGCGGGCAGGCTATCAAGTTTATTCATCACTCGGTTCAGACGGTTCATAGTTATCTCCTGTCGGGCACAGCCATCATTGGGTATGACTGCGGATGCTTTTTTTTACTCGATCGCCATATCTGATCCAGGCAATCGGGCAGTTCATCTTCGCTCACTCTATTAAAGCCAGCGTTTTCATAAAACGGAATTAATTCGGGTAAAGGGAACAACCAGACCGGCTTCTCTGTGGTACGCAGTATGTAGCAGCAGAGCTCTGACGCCATTCCTTGATGGCGATAAGCAGGCAGCGTGCACAGATTGCGGAGAAGCCAGACCTCTGAATGGTCCTGAAGCCGGGTCACACAGCAGCATCGACCGGCTCTGAAGCTGGCATACAAAGTGTCATCTGGGCTTGCCCGGCCACTGTATTGCGCCGCCTTGTACAAAGCATTGGCTTCCGCGACAGTGGCCTGTCTGAAGTCAGTCAAGCTTGCTGATAAATGAACTGATGGTCTCTGCACTGGCAGATGGATCTTCAAGCATAGGCACATGGCCTAGGTCCGGATAGATTTTCACTTCTGCCTGTGGAATTACCTTTTTGAATTCCGCCACTGCTGATACATCCAGAACGCGGTCTTTCTCTCCCCACATAATTAATGCTGGCATATTTACGTTGGATGAGATCATTCGCTTCATTTCGTTCTGGTCCATGCGCTCACGGGTTGCCAGCATATCGTCGAAGATTTCTCTGTTCAGAGGCGCTCGCTCTACGGTTTCACGTATAAGTGCCGGGCGGATAGGCCAGGGCAGGGGCGGCTGCTTTTCCAGAATAAGGTCCATACGGTACTCGAACGATGCTTCATCGGTAGCAATTAGCGGATTATCACCAGCTTCGAGTTCAGCAAAAAACTGGCTCTGGTTTTCACCGTCCAGACCAGCAGAATCTATCAGGATGAGACTGGCAATATCTTCTGGAAAACGTGCTGAGTAAATAGCACTGATAGCACCACCCATGGAGTTGCCGATGATATGGAATGGCCCGAGGTTGAGGTGTTCGGCCAGTGCCTTCAGGCGCTCGGCCTGACGTTCCAGGTCATAGCTGTCTGCCTCGCTCGATTTGCCATGACCTGCGAGGTCTGGTGCGATCAGGTAATAGTTATCCGGTAACTTATCCGCAAATTGTAACCAGGTACTGTTGTTGGCAGAAAAGCCATGCACCAGCATCAGGATAGGGCCATCGCCCTTGCGGATCAGATAATTCATCTCGATGTCTGCAATGTCAGACTTTTGCTCATCCAGCCCGGCTTTCCATTCGCCCAGGTCCAGAGCTTTCTGATAGAGCGAGTCCTGCTGTGTTGCGGTACACGCGATTAATACGTAAGCGGCAGCAACAAGCGTTGCTGCTCGAAGAATATTGAACAAAGGAGTACTCCGGTCAGTGTGATGCTAAAGCGTTTGCCAGTGAACGAACGTCGTCGATGACGTCCTCCAGTTCGTCGCCAGCGATCTGATAGCCAGGCTGGCAGACAAGGAGCATGCCAGCTGCCCATTCGATGTGAAGGTGCGGATGGGCCAAAAGCCAGTTTTGGACATTTTCGGTCAGAAGCGGCCGTATTTTGTGAACAGGAAGTCCGTAGATTGGCTGCTCGGCAAGAGTGTTGGGTAGGTCCTCATGCTCAAGCCGGCTAATGGGCTTACCCTTGTCAAAGCAGTGGGTGCTTTCCCGGGCCAAGGGGCTGACCATGAGTCGGGCGTCTGTACTGATAGGGCAGGGCATAATGATCAGTGTTTGGACGGTGGGTGCTCGTCCGGTCAGACGAGTGAAATCAAACAGTAGGACAGTTTCGTCTTCGATATAGTTGGGGACGTAGCGGGGGTCTCCGGTAGACAGAATCTGAAATCCGGCTTGCCGAATGCCTGTGCTCAGCATGCGCCAGGGCTCGAAGCTCATATTCAGTCGGTCTGCGGCTCCTGCGAGTTCGGCCCGTCGACCGGGCTTGGCGAGACTGAACAGCCAGATCAGTATCCCGGCAAATGAAAGCAGAAGAACGAGCGCAGCAAATATCGTAGTCATGGGGGCAGTGTACCCCAATGTCAGCCTGAGTTCGTGATCAAAAACCGGAGGATAGGGCTGCCTGCGTCTCTGATTGTTCAGTCGCGATGTCGTCCAGCTCGAGGGTTTCAGTGTCTGCTGCAAGACCAAGTCGCACAAAAGCGCCCACCTGGCTGGTATCTGTATTGGCCAGAGGGTGATTGGTGCCCGCGTAGCTTTGCAGGGTAGCGACCTGAATCAGGTCAATCAGGTCAGGCTCGTCACGTTCGCGTTCGAAGTTGAGGTAGTCGGTAGTCACTGCGATCAGTTCGGGTGGAAAGTCCCAGGATTGAAGTACTTTCTGACCCAGCTCCTGATGCAGTTCGGCAATGGCATGATCCAGTGAAGGACCACCATGAATCAGGGAGCCAGATTGTTCTGCGTAGGATAGTAAAGGCAGTGTACCAATCTGATGAACCAGTCCTGCGAGGAGCGCCTGATCGGGAGGCAATTTAGTGAAGTGGCGCGCCAATACCTGAGCCGAAGCAGCAATTTCTGTTGCGTGTGACCAGCATGCGCGCATGCGGCGGTCGATGGCATCATTGGTTGCCTGGAACATCTGCTCCATGGCGATACCGACGACCAGGTTGCTGGTAAAGTCGATCCCCAGGCGTGAGATCGCCGTTGTAACATCCGTGATGGGCACCATAGTTCTCACCATGGGGCTGTTGGTAACCCGCAGCAGTCTTGCACTTAATGCAGGGTCTTTTGTCAGGGCTCGGGCCATGTCCTGAATGCTGGCATTTTCATCTTCAGCGATGTCCCGCACCTTCAGAGCAATTTCTGGCAGTGTTGGGAGAATCAGCTCGTCTCTGGCAATCATTCCCTCGATATCTTCTCGGGTCTGCTGGATCAGTTGGCCAGTCATGCGGGTACCTCTGCGTATGTTAAATGGTGAAACGCAGAGGACGCCGGTGCACCTGTTTGTCTGGGGCTCGCTTATCCGCGTTCGTCTTCAGTATAGAAGACTCTGCGCAGAGTGATTTTCCGGTCCCCACATTCGCCCTCGAGTGTTTCCTCGTCACTGCTTACCACGGCCAAACCGATGAATTTGCCATCACGGCATACGCGGGTGGCCAGCTCACCTTTGGCTTTACCATTGATGAGAACATCCGCCATGATGTCAGGAAGATCAGTGGCTGGTTCCACCCGATACAGGTGACGCTTACTCTTCCCTAAGTATTGCAGGCGAGCGACCACTTCCTGCCCGGTATAGCACCCCTTACTGAAGCTGATGCCGTCATGGGCCTGCCAGTCGCAATACTGTGGTATCCAGGCTGCGGATGATAAAGGTTGTACCCAGAGCCAGCCTGAGCTTACGTCTGCCGCGTGCCAGGCCGATTCAGAGACAAGCGGATAATTGCTGAGGTAATCGTCGGTCAGTGCATCGGGCAGCCAATATTCGCAACGACCGTCTGGCCAGTTCAGTTGGCGTACATCCCCCTGACGCACCGATTTGTCGCCTGAAGCAGTGTTCAATTCGCCAATGATTCTGAGATTCTCTGTGACACTCATAGTTGCTTTGAAAAAGACGGCGTACTTTTTCAGGTGATTCACCAGAACCTCTGCCTGAAACGAAGGAAGCCGTAAAATAAATCCGGTGTCGGATCGCGCAGCGATGAAGTTAGCGATCATGCGCCCTTTTGCGTCGCAACAGGCGCCCGCCTGCCACTGCTCGCTGGTGACACTTTGCATGTCGCAGGTGAGTTGCCCCTGTAGGAATTTTTCACTGTCTGGCCCGTCTATCTGTAGCAGCGTAAACTGGCTGAGCACGGTTCTCGCCTCGCCCTGATCACTTGGGGATGGGCTTCCATTAGCAGGAATAAATCCCTGATCGGTGATCTGGCCGAATGTGGCGATGGTCTGAGACATGATGACTCCTTGCGGGTGGGGTAGGGACTACTGCATATGGAGGCAGAGTGTATGTGATTTCAAGGGCTGGTGTGAGACTTCGTACTGACCTTTGTTATAATGCGTCCCCCTGACAGAGGTGAATCAGAAGATGACTGAAGAAAAAGAAATTCAGGCAAAGCGGGCTATCTGGCATAGTCGCCGTGGCATGCTGGAGCTTGATGTATTGCTCTTACCTTTTGCTCAGCAACAATATGCGCAGCTGAGTGATGATGATCAGTTACGATACCGCAACCTTCTCGACAAGGAAGATCCGGATCTCTTCACCTGGTTTATGGAACATGCCGAACCTGAAGATCCCGACATGAAACGTATCGTTGATCTGGTGCTGGCGTTTGCACGCCAACCGCGCTGAGTGGATCATACGGCCGTCCGGGCTTCAGCAGCGTGTTGAAGTCCTGACCTGGCTGTCAGCAACGTTATTGCTGGTCTTTGCTCTTTTGGGAACGGCTTTCTGGGGCTCGACAATCTATACCTTGGGGTTGCTGGCCGTTGTTCCCCTGGCGCTCGCGGTCCGGGCGTTGCTGGCGAAGCGTGAGCCTGTCCTGATTGGTAAAAACACCGACGGCTGGTGGCTGTTACGGGACAATACGAAAGTCCCTGTCAGTTTTCATTCAGGCAGTATTCGTCGACGAAAATTGATTGTACTGGTTTGGGGGTTCTGGCCCTGGCAGGTGCTTATCATAAGGCCGGACTGTTTTCTGAGTCGCGAGCCATTCAACCACCTTAAATACGAGTTGTATGGCAGTATCTGAACGCCCAGGGTTCAGATTACAGGCTACCCAGTTCGCTGATGTATTTGGACATCAGTACGGTATCAAATGCTCTCGGCAGTGCCTCAGGGTAGTCCCGACTGTAGTGCAGGCCACGGCTCTCTTTACGCATCAGTGCTGAGCGGATAATTACGTCGGCCACGTCAACCAGGTTACGCAGCTCCAACAGATCGTTGGTCACTTTGTGGTTGGAGTAAAACTCCTGAATTTCCTGACGCAGAAGTTTTACGCGGTGCTTGGCTCTGACCAGCCGTTTGGTCGTACGGACAATGCCTACGTAGTCCCACATAAAGCGGCGCAGCTCATCCCAGTTGTGCGAGATCACAACGTCTTCGTCAGAATCTGTGACCTGGCTTGAATCCCAGTGAGGAACAGGGTCGGGGGCAGGGATCTGAGCAATCTGAGCTTCAATATCTGCCGCAGCAGCCCGGGCGTACACGAGACATTCCAGCAAAGAGTTGCTGGCCAGACGGTTTGCACCATGCAGACCGGTACAGGCGGTTTCACCGATGGCGTAAAGGCGATCAATGTCAGTCCGCCCAGCATTGTCAGAAACTACGCCGCCACAGGTATAGTGAGCCGCGGGAACAACCGGAATAGGGTCTTTCGTGATATCAATGCCCAGTTGCAGGCAGCGATCATAGATAGTCGGGAAGTGCTCGCGTATAAACTCAGCGGGCTTATGCGAGATATCCAGAAACAGGCAATCGGCGCCCAGGCGTTTCATCTCATGGTCGATAGCGCGTGCGACGATATCCCGCGGAGCCAGCTCGGCCCGTTCATCGAATTTATCCATAAAACGCTTACCGTTTGGCAGCAGTAGTTTGCCGCCTTCGCCGCGCACGGCTTCGGTGATCAGGAATGAACCTGCCTGGGGGTGATAGAGGCAGGTTGGATGGAACTGATTGAACTCCATATTGGCAACACGGCAGCCCGCTCGCCATGCCATGGCAATGCCGTCGCCTGAGGCACCGTCGGGGTTGCTGGTGTAGAGATAGACTTTGCTGGCACCGCCCGTAGCCAGCGCGGTTGCTTTGGCGGTGACTGCATCGACTTCGCCGGTTTTCTTATTCAGAAAGTAGCCGCCGATACAGGCGTGATGTTCAAGCCCTAGTTTGTCCCCGGTTATCAGATCAACCGCGATGTAATCATGCAACAGAGTAAGGTTCTTTCTCTCTTCTGCCTTCTGCAGAAGCGTATCAGAGATTGCATGGCCGGTAGCATCGGCAGCGTGGATAATCCGGCGCGCACTGTGCCCACCTTCCCGGGTCAGATGAAACTGATCCTCGCCATCCTTGGTAAACGGAACCCCGAGGTCGATTAACCATTGTATAGCTTCTGTAGAATTACCGACGGTGAAGCGCACGGCGGCTTCGTTACACAATCCTGCACCAGCTGTGAGCGTGTCAGCAACGTGCGCGTCGACACTGTCCTCTTCGTCGAGTACGGCAGCGACGCCGCCCTGCGCCCAACGTGTTGAACCGGCATCCATGGAGTCTTTACTGATGATCGCGACTTTCAGGTGCTCGGGCAGTGACAAGCCCAGTGTCAGGCCCGCGGCGCCGCTACCTATAATCAAAACATCAAAAGTCAGTGTCTGGCTCATGCACAAAGGCTCCAGTGGTGGTAATCTAACAGAGCTTGCTCTCAGGCTCTGAATAACAGGCCGCACTATAAAGCGCAGGAGTATGATTGACAAAGAATCTCCTCGCCAGACAGCGGCCTGGTTCCGGTCGATTTTCGGTAGTTATGTCATGAAGTGTCAAGATAATGAACTATCTCCGAATTAGTGTACCGAACTTATACAGCCACTAACGGAGGGCATGGTATGACTCGTTCAACTAATGTTGCAGAGAAGCAACCGACAGATGCAGGTAACCAGATGACCGACCAACCAGCTTCAGACCAACAATTGGTCTCGCGGGTTCAGAAGGGTGACCGGCGGGCTTTCGACCTGCTGGTGGTGAAGTACCAGCATCGTATCCTCTCTTTGGTAGGACGGTTTATTTCCGATCATGCTGAAGCTCAGGATGTGACGCAGGAGGCATTTATAAAAGCGTATCGTGCGCTACCCTCTTTCCGTGGAGATAGCCAGTTCTATACCTGGATGTACCGGATTGCGGTGAATACCGCTAAGAATCACCTGATCAGTCGCGGTCGTAAGACGCCGACACAGGACATTGACCTCGATGATGCTGCTTATTTCGCAGACGAGGCCAATATGAAAGACGTAGAGACGCCGGATGGTCTCCTTCAGAGAGATCAGCTGCGCAAGGTCGTATTTGATGCGATCGAAGATCTGCCAGACGAATTACGTCGTGCAGTGACCCTACGTGAGCTCGAAGGGCTCAGTTACGAAGAGATTGCAGAGGCAATGAATTGCCCGATAGGGACGGTAAGATCCCGAATTTTCCGAGCGCGGGAAGCAATTGAAAAGAAAATGCGGCCGTTGCTCAGTGCGACTGCATAAATGCTTGATGGGTGTAGTTTATGAAAAACCGGATAAGGGAGTCTCTGTCAGCTCTCTGTGATGGCGAGTGTGACGAGCTTGAACTGAGACGTGTATTGAATCACGTCGAAAATGATGCTGAATTCCGTGAGCAGTGGGCAAACTTCCACCTGATCGGGGCAGCTATGCGCGGGGAATCCGTTGACACCGTTGATCTCTCAAAAGGGATTATGCAGGCCATAGAAGGTGAGCCAATGGACGAAGTTCCGGGGGCTGGTCAGGCGAGTGCTTCAACAAGTGCAGCGGCGCCTGACGTTGAAACCTCTGACGCCACGCAGCCCAAAGCGTCCGTTTTGCCGGGCTGGATGGTATCAGGTGCGGTTGCTGCTTCGGTGACCATGGCGGTTCTGTTGGGTGCGCGAGTGCTTTCCGTGCCTGACGTTACGGTTGGTTCTGCTGATATGACGCTTGCCAAGGCGGAAGCTGTTCAGTCAGTGCCTGCGGTGATGCCTCAGTCTTCTGTTGCGGCTGCTTCAGTGGCTGCTGACACTCAGATGTCTGCTGCAGAACTGGCAGAAGCTCAGGAACGCCTGAAGCAATATGTGCTCGAGCACGAAGACCAGGCCTTTGGTATGGAAACGCATCAGGCTGTGCCATATGCACGTGTCGCAAACTTTGGCCAGGACAGCGGCATCCGCGAGCGCGTCCGGGCTGAAGTCAGCGCTGGACCTGCGCCAGAGTAATTTATGCTCGAGTCGTTAAGCACCCGATGTTCCACCGCGCTTTTGGCGGTGGGGCTGACGTTCGGGGTGTCTGCAAGCGCAGGCGACCAGAAAGCGTTAAGCTTAATGTCAGACATGAGTGAGGCTGTTCGCTCTCAGAGTTATTCAGGCAGCGTAATGTTTGGGTCTCCCGCTCGCTGGGAGTCGGCCCGAATCCAGCAAACCTATCGGAACCAGGGATTGGTGCAAAGGACAGACTATCTGACTGGCCTCGAGCGCTCTCAGATTCTTGCCCACGATGAAATCGTATGTATTCACGAGGGCCAGCATCAATCGGGTATGACGCCCGACGTCATGAAGCCGTTCGGTCATAATTTCCCTTCATCTCTTTCAGCGCTCGATCAGAGCTACGATTTTGCCCTCGCCGATCTTCAATCAGAGCGTGTCGCGGGTCGCCAGACGGTTTCTATCTGGATAACCCCTGAGCGTCCTGACCGTTATGCTTACCAGATCTGGTTGGACAAGGCCTCTAAGCTGCCGTTAAAAGCTGAAATGACGAATGAACAGGGTAGAGTGCTGCGACGCTATCAGTTTGTGAGTCTGGATACAGAATTTACCATGCCAGACAACGAGTCTAGGGCTGCTGATGTCGGGCACACCCTCCAATTCAGTAAGAAAAATAGCGTTGATGTGAGTCCTGAGTCGGACTGGTTCCCATCCTGGTTGCCCAAGGGGTTTCACATCCAGCAGGCGATCGAGTCTGATGATAATATTCGCATGACCTTCTCTGACGGGCTGGCTTCATTCTCTCTGTTCGTTGATCGTGTCGGGCAAGGCAGGTCGTCCTCATCCCGTGTCAGTCGACAGTGGGGCCCGGTTTCGGCTACCGTAGAAGATATTCTTACGCAGGATGGACAGCGCGTTCGCCTGAGCGTCGTTGGGGAGCTCCCTCCTATGACGCTCGATAAAGTATTGGATTCTGCGATTCCTTCGTACTCTCTCAGTATGAAGTGAAACACGCGACTGCGGCCTCGTCCGGCGTCCTCCCGATTGTAGAAAGCTGTAAAGTAAGGTCATAAATGTGAGTCAGGAAGTTGTTCAGGTCGTAGGAACAGGTGACGATGGTATCTGGGTAGAAGGTGTTCAGCAGAGCGCCTGTGGTGCGTGCAGTGCGCGCGCTGGATGCGGACAGCATACGCTCAGTAAAATGGGCAAGCCTGTTCGCTTGTGGGTGCGTACGAACGACTCTTTCAAGGTCGGAGATCAGGTCACGGTTGTGCTTCCCTCCGGGTCTCTCGCCATCAGCGCTCTGGCTATGTACGGATTACCACTATTGGGACTTATTCTGGGGGCCGTTATCGGATTTCAGGGTGGTTCTGAGCCGCAGTCGCTTCTCGCCGGGGGGTTGGGGCTGATCCTTGGGTTGCTCGCCGCACGCCAGCTTGGCAGGAAAATGCAATCTGAGTGGCAGCCAACCGTATTGAAAAAAACACACTCTACCGCAATAAATATAAACGGAGTTTCTGAATAGCGGAGATAGCCCTCGATGAAAATGACATTGGCGATTAAACATTCGCTGAGCCTTCTGACTTTCTTTTTAGCGGTGTCGTGGACTTCGGCACATGCAGACCTTCCGGATTTCCGTGATCTGGTGAAGGAGACCTCGCCCGCGGTGGTCAACATCAGCACCGTCCAACATGCCCAACAGAAAAGTGCGTTATCCGGGCAATATGGTATGCCAGACGATATGCCAGAAATATTCAGGCATTTTTTCGGACGTCAGTTCCCTCAGGGGCCTGTGCCGCGCCGTGACAGCAACTCCCTGGGGTCTGGCTTTATCGTCTCTGAGGACGGTTATATCCTCACCAACAACCATGTTGTCCAGGGTGCCGATGAAATCATCGTACGCCTGAATGACCGTCGAGAACTTGAGGCCGTACTAATTGGTGCTGACCCAAGCTCTGATCTCGCTGTGCTGAAAGTAGATGCCGATGATCTGCCGACGGTAGAGCTTGGTGATTCCGATAAGCTTGATGTCGGTGAATGGGTTGTCGCCATCGGTTCACCTTTTGGGTTTGATTATTCTGTGACTGCCGGCATTGTCAGTGCCAAAGGGCGAAGCTTGCCCAACGAAAACTACGTGCCCTTTATTCAGACTGACGTTGCCATTAATCCGGGGAACTCTGGTGGTCCTCTCTTTAATCTTGAGGGGCAGGTCGTAGGCATTAACTCCCAGATATACACGCGCTCGGGCGGCTTTATGGGTGTGTCATTTGCGATCCCGATTAATGTTGCAATGGATGTCGCAGAGCAGCTCAAGAGCAAAGGTAAGGTCAGTCGCGGTTGGCTCGGTGTGGTCATTCAGGAGGTCAATAAGGACCTGGCTGAATCGTTCGGACTTGATCGTGCTGCTGGTGCTCTCGTCGTTCAGGTAGTGGACGGTAGTCCGGCCGAGAGTTCGGGCCTGGTCAGTGGCGATATTATCGTGAAGGTGAACGGTAAGGACGTTCAGCTTTCGTCAGACCTGCCACATCTTATCGGCCGTTTACGGGCCGGTGATACCGCGAAGCTCTCGGTGGTTCGAGCAGGAAAGAGAAAGACCATTGATGTTGAAATTGGTGCGCTACCGGAGTCTGATGATATTCAATTGTCATCGAATACCCCACCTGCAGAGCGCAAGAGCAACCGGTTAGGGCTCGTCGTCAGTGACATTCCTGCCGGTAAGAGTAACGAGCAGGGCGTTGTCGTCACTGATGTGAATCGTGGTCCGGCGTCCATGTCGGGCGTGGTCCGCGGTGATGTTATTACCATGATCAATGGTCAACGCATCAGTTCGGTGGCGGATTTTGAGCGTGTCGTTAAAGACCTGCCAAGCAATCGCAGCGTGCCGATGCGTATTGTTCGCCGGGGTCAGGCCTCCTTCATACCGCTTCGGGTGAACTGACCCGCGCATGATAGACAGGGCAGGGGCTGACAGGCCCCCGTCATTCATAGCCTTAACCCGGTCCTTCAGGTAAAATCATCCGATTGAATTCACAACCGGATGATTATTCTGTGAGCCAGCTGGACCACATTCGCAACTTCTCCATCATTGCCCACATCGACCACGGCAAATCTACTCTGTCTGACCGCTTTATTCAGGTATGCGGCGGCCTCTCCGATCGCGAAATGCAGGAGCAGGTTCTGGACTCCATGGATATTGAGCGCGAACGTGGCATCACTATTAAGGCACAGAGCGTCACCCTGAACTACACCGCACGGAACGGTGAGACGTATCAGCTCAACTTTATCGATACCCCAGGACACGTCGACTTCAGTTATGAAGTGAGCCGCTCACTGTCTGCCTGTGAAGGTGCTCTTCTGGTGGTTGATGCAGCACAGGGTGTTGAGGCTCAGTCCGTTGCCAACTGTTATACCGCGATTGAGCAGGGGCTGGAGGTTCGTCCAGTACTGAACAAGATGGATCTTCCGCAGGCCGACCCGGATGCCGTGGCTCAGGAAATCGAAGACATTATCGGTATTGATGCGACCGACGCAGTGCGTTGTTCCGCTAAGAGTGGTCTTAACGTCGAAGACGTGCTCGAAGACCTGGTCGCCAACATCCCTGCTCCCGAAGGGGATCCGGATGCACCGCTGCAGGCTTTGATCATCGACTCATGGTTTGACCCATACCTGGGCGTTGTATCGCTTATCCGTGTCAAGAATGGCTCAATCAAGAAAGGTGACAAAATTCGCCTGAAGTCGACCGGTAAAGACCATATTGTTGATGATGTAGGTTACTTTACGCCGAAGATGACCAAGCGCCCCGAGCTGAATACCGGTGAGGTGGGTTACCTCTGCGCCAGCATTAAAGATATTCATGGGGCGCCCGTCGGTGACACGATTGTGTCTACCAAAAACCCGGACGTTGATGCCCTTCCGGGTTTCCAGAAGGTTAAGCCGCAGGTATATGCGGGTCTATTCCCTGTGTCGTCGGACGACTACGAAGCCTTCCGTGTTGCGCTTGATAAGCTCTCACTGAATGACGCTTCGCTGTTCTTTGAACCTGAAAATTCTGATGCGCTGGGCTTCGGTTTCCGCTGTGGCTTCCTGGGTATGCTGCACATGGAAATTATTCAGGAGCGCCTCGAACGTGAGTACGATCTGGACCTTATCACTACTGCGCCGACGGTAATCTACGAAG
Organism: Thalassolituus sp. UBA2590; assembly: GCF_002339775.1. Classification (NCBI taxonomy): domain Bacteria; kingdom Pseudomonadati; phylum Pseudomonadota; class Gammaproteobacteria; order Oceanospirillales; family Oceanospirillaceae; genus Thalassolituus; species Thalassolituus sp. UBA2590. Next base: position 41,077 of record NZ_DDKU01000175.1, on the reverse strand, counting down.
TCGTTACCCGTAAGGGCGACGTCGTCAATGTGGATAACCCATCGAAACTACCTGATATTGGCTCCATCGATGAAATGCGTGAGCCGATCGCCGAGTGTAATATTCTTGTGCCTCAGGAATACTTGGGGAATGTTATTTCTCTGTGTGTCGACAAGCGCGGCGTACAGGTCGATATGCAGTACACCGGGAGTCAGGTGTCATTACGTTACGAAATTCCTATGGCTGAAGTGGTCATGGATTTCTTTGATCGTCTTAAATCAGCGAGCCGTGGTTTTGCTTCTCTGGATTACAGTTTCCTGCGTTTTCAGGAAGCACCACTGGTTCGTCTGGACGTTCTGGTAAACGGTGATCGTGTGGATGCACTGGCAGTGATTATGCACAAAGACAGCGTTCGTCGCCGTGGTAACCTCCTGACTGAGAAAATGAAAGAACTGATCCCTCGTCAGATGTTCGACGTAGCGATTCAGGCCGCTGTAGGTAACCAGGTGGTTGCACGTACGACTGTAAAAGCACTGAGAAAGAACGTGACGGCCAAGTGTTACGGTGGTGACGTGAGTCGTAAGAAAAAACTGCTGCAGAAGCAGAAAGAAGGTAAAAAACGGATGAAACAGATCGGCAGTGTAGAGATTCCGCAATCGGCGTTTCTTGCTGTCCTCAAAGTGGATGATTAAATATGAAACGAAACCAGCACGGTATGACAACAGCGACTGCGCTGCTATTAATTCTGATTGGCATCGTATTGCTGCGTGCCGTGATGGTCATCGTTCCTATCTATTTTGATGATACCGAAGTTGGTATCGTTCTGGACAATATGGAAGAGAGCGGCAAAGTGAACGCGCGCAGCTCTGAGCGCTCAGTGAAAGATGAACTTGAGCGACGCCTCCGTAATAATAATATTCAGGTTACGACGGACAAACTGATCGTTAAACGTGACCGGAATACTCTGACCATCGACTGGACTTACGAAAACCGAGGCCACTTCCTGGCGAATATCGATTTCGTACTTACCTTCCAGCACCAGAAAGTTATCACCAGTGAATAATCCCCTGTTAAAACTCTCTCAGCGCCTCGGCTATACCTTCAGTGACGAGGCGCTGATTAACTTAGCGTTAACCCACAGAAGCCTGTCGGGAACCAACAACGAACGTCTGGAATTCCTCGGTGATTCCATCCTGAATTTTGTTATTGCCGAAGCACTGTTCCGTAAATTTCCTCATGCGAAAGAAGGCAAGTTGAGCCGCCTGCGAGCGAGACTGGTAAAAGGTGACACGCTGGCGGAGATCGCGAAAGAATTCGACCTTGGTGAATTTTTACTTCTGGGTTCTGGCGAAATGAAAAGTGGTGGGCACCGCCGTGATTCGATTCTGGCCGATGCAGTGGAGGCAATTATTGGCGCTATTTATCTGGATTCAGGGCAGACGTCTGCATCAGAACGTATTCTGGCGTGGTATGAGTCGCGGCTGAATGCACTGACTCTCGAAGACCCGATTAAAGACCCTAAGACCCGCCTTCAGGAGCATCAGCAGGCCAACCGTCTGAGTTTGCCGAAGTACACTGTAGTCAGTGTCGGTGGGCCCGGTAATGAACAGGTATTCACGGTCAGCTGTCGCATTCCACAGCAGGAAGATGTTGTCACGGCAGAAGGCTCAAGTCGCCGGGCTGCTGAGCAGGCTGCTGCTCAGGTATTTCTGAAACGTCTTGGGCTTGAGGAGTCAGCATCATGAGTACACGCACTGGTTTTGTGGCGATTGTTGGTCGTCCGAATGTTGGCAAATCAACGCTGATGAACCGTATTCTCGGCCAGAAGCTTTCTATTACATCCCGTAAGCCGCAAACGACTCGTCACCAGATTCTGGGTATTCTCACAGAAGAAGATACTCAGATCGTTTTTGTTGATACTCCCGGGATTCATAAAGCGCACGATAAGGCGATTAACCGCTACATGAACCGTGCGGCTACAACCGCGGTAAAAGACGTTGATTTAGTGGTGATGGTTGTCGACCGGATGCGCTGGACGGATGAAGATGAAATGGTGCTCCAGACCATTAAGCAGCAGCGTGCGCCGGTGATTCTGGTCGTGAATAAAATCGATTTTGTACGAGATAAAGACGAGCTGCTTCCTTACCTCGAAGAGCTTGCTGGCAGGCACCCGTTTGATCAGATCATTCCTCTGAGCGCGAAGACAGGCCATAACGTCGAACGTATTGAACACCTTATTCGCAGCTATCTGCCTGAAAATCCATATTTTTACCCTGAAGATCAGATTACTGACCGCAGTTCACGTTTTCTTGCCGCCGAATTGGTTCGCGAGAAAATCATGCGACAACTGGGTGATGAGTTACCGTACGAAATGACAGTCGAGATTGAAGAATTTGCGCACACAGGAACGCTGATCGAAATCAGTGCGCTGATCATGGTCGAGCGTCAGTCGCAGAAGCGCATTGTGATTGGTGATGCAGGTTACCGCATAAAACAGATTGGCATCGAAGCACGCAAAGATATGGAATCACTGTTTGACTGTAAGGTCATGCTGAATCTTTGGGTAAAAGTGAAATCAAACTGGTCTGACGATGAGCGGGCCTTGCGAAGTCTGGGGTACGACGACAGGGAAATATGAGGCACTGGTGGCTACTGAGACGCGAGCCGCTCGGTGGTGGCTCGGACTGGCTTTGTACCTTATTCACGAGACATAGTGGGTTGGTCAAGGTCGTTTGCCGTGATGCGCAGTTACCGGAAATACACCAGCCATGCCGTGGTGAGTGGCCTGCCAGTGGTGATCTTCCCAAACTGAAGACCTGCGAAGCAGATCCTGCGCTTGGGTTGTCCGGTGAGGCACTTGTCTGTGCTCTCTATATGGATGAGCTGCTGACGACCATTCTCCCTTTAAATGACCCTTCCAATGAGTTATTCGATTTATACTCAACCATACTTTCGAATTTAAGTAACAACGAGAGGATCGACATCTGGTTGCGTATGTTCGAACAGTGTCTTCTCAGTCATTGCGGACAGGGTATACACTGGACACAGACGACTCATGGTGCTCCCGTCATCGCCGGAACCCGTTATCTTTTCCGTGCCGGAGAGGGGCTGATTGAAGACCCCGATGGTTGGAATGGTGAAATCCTGCTTGCCATTGCTGAGGGTGAGTTCCGTCAGCAGGGCGCTCTGGCCGTCGCTCGTCAGGTATTGCGTATTGCAATTGATTGCGCAGTTTCCAGACCGCTTATCAGTCGTGAATTATTAATACATCGTTCCTGAAACAGGATAGAAATATGACCAACACACGCGTTTTGCTTGGCGTTAATATCGATCACGTTGCGACACTCAGACAGGCTCGGGGAACCCGCTACCCAGACCCGGTTCAGGCCGCTTTTATAGCTGAGCAGGCGGGCGCGGATGGTATTACGATTCATCCTCGAGAAGATGCCCGTCATATTCAGGTTCGTGATGTCAGGATGCTCGCGGGTACGCTTCAGACCCGGATGAATCTTGAGATGGCGGTTACCGAAGCCATGATTCAGCTGGCAGAAGAAGTAAAGCCCGAAGCCTGTTGTCTGGTGCCAGAGAAGCGGGAAGAACTGACCACCGAGGGTGGGCTGGACGTTCTTGCCCAGGAAGACACGATCAAGGATGCGGTCGCGCGCCTCGCCGCCGTGGGGGCTGAAGTTTCGCTCTTTATTGATGCTGACTACGAACAGATTGATGCGACGATCCGCACCGGTGCTCCGGTGATCGAATTGCACACTGGCGGGTATGCCGATGCTGAGACTCCTGCGGAGCAGGCCCGGGAGCTTGAACGTATCCGCGATGCAGCGGCGTACGCTGCAGGTAAGGGGCTGATCGTTAATGCCGGGCATGGATTGCATTATCACAATGTCGAAGCCATTGCGCAGATTCCGCAGATGAATGAGCTGAATATTGGCCACGCGATCATCGCTCAGGCGCTTTTCAGCGGTCTGGAAGGTGCGGTGCGCGACATGAAGCAACTGCTCATTGAGGCGCGTGTCTGAGTGGTTGATCGCCCTGTAACCGGTTGTACTGCGCCCGGATTTTCTGTAGCAGGGAGAGATACTCTGCTTACAGCCGCTGGCGTAGGTACTGATTTACTCGCTGTGGGCCGAATTAAAGAGGCCTATGAACGACACTCCGAGCGGCTTGTAAAACGGTTATTGACGCCTGCCGAACAGCAGGTATTTTCAGAACATCCTGATCCCATAAATTATCTGGCTAAAGCGTTCTCTGCAAAGGAAGCATTGGCCAAGGCATTGGGAACGGGTATTGCCTCTGGTGTCAGTTTTCAGGATTTTTCTATTCAGCGTGATCGCGCTGGCAAACCACTGGTACACGTCAGCGGTCGTGCTGAAGAGATTATGCGATCAGTCGACGAACGGGCCCAGTTATTATTGAGTCTGAGTGACGACGATGGCTGGGTTCAGGCATTTTCAGTATTGGCTTTGGTACCAGACGCATCTTCAAACTGAGCTTGCCAGTCATTGTCTCCGGCCCATTTTAATAAGCGTTCCGTTTCGGTCATCAGCACCCTGAGAAGTTCTGGATACGCTTCAGAGTTCTGTTCTTTCAGACAGGTTTCAAATGCTTCCAGTGCTGATCTCAATGCGGGGACGCCACAGTAGCGTGCTGCACCGTGTAGCTTGTGAGTTGCCTCCAGAAGCTCGGGCATTTTTTCTTCTTCCCATAGCTCCAGAATCACGTCTTTTTCTTTACGCAGCATATCGATCAGCATACTGAACATATCGGTTGCTAATCCGGGGTTTCCGTTAGCCTGATGCAAGGCCAGTTCTGTATTGAAAATGCCGGTTGCTGCCGGAGCTTCATGTCGAAGTGGCGGGCTCTCTTCGCTGTCTGCTTTAAAACCGGTCCAGCGCTCAATAATCCGTGCCAGTTGTTCCATGGATACTGGTTTCGTCTGGTAATCGCTGAAGCCGTTCGCAATTAATGCCTGACGTTCGTCGGACATCGCGTGGGCGGTGAGCGCAACGATAGGTAGATTGCGTTTACCCGGCAGCTTCCGGATGCGGGCGGTTGCTTCATTGCCTGACATCCCTGGCATCTGAATGTCCATCAGAATCAAATCCGGACAGTCACGGGTTGCCATGGCTACCGCATCAAAACCGGAGGGTGCCTGAAGAGTATTTACGCCGAGCTCATTCAGTAGTGTCACTGCTAGTTTGAGGTTGGCTTCGTTGTCATCGACGGCCAGCACTGTCGGAACTTCTTGAGGTGCTGGTGTATCGGGCGCCGCCAGTGGCTCGACATTATGCCCGCATAACTGCAACACCTGTCTGACCAGTTGTGTCTGGGTGTAGGGTGCAGTGAGCAGAGGTGTCGTTACTGTGGCGCGCATACGTTCAGGCAGAGCGTTCCTGCTGATATTCAGAACGGGAATCCCCTTACCGGAACAAATTGTCAACCACTCGTCCATTCCTCCCTGGCTGATCATATGGCGATCGCAAAAAATGATCGCGACATCCGTCTTTTTTTCACCACAGGTAACAGGAACTTCGGCAGGACTATGATATTCCTTCAGGGTTGCACCGCGTTTTTCCAGCAGCTCAATCGTATCTCGTGATGGTGCGCCGTTCGGGTTGATCAGGGCAATTTTGCAATCGGCCAGCGATTGAGGAAGTTGGGCATTTTCTTCATCAATTTCGGCTTCGATAGTAAATGAGAAGGTCGAGCCTGCACCTTCGTCACTGTGTACCCGTATATCGCCGCCCATAGCTTCGACCAGAGCGCGTGAGATAATCAGCCCAAGACCTGTTCCGCCATACTGACGGGCAATGCCAGGGTCCGCCTGAGAAAATGCCTGAAACAGGCGCGCCTGTTGTTCTGAGCTGATACCAATACCTGTATCTGCAACATCGAACTGGATACTGATATGACCGTTTTTCTGTTGAATCGGAACGACACTGATCGACACGCCGCCTTCGTGAGTAAATTTCACGGCGTTACTGCAAAGGTTGGTGAGTACCTGCTTGAGACGTAACCGGTCAGAAACGATCAGGTCAGGCATATCTGGCGAAATATACTGGTAAACCTCAATGCCTTTCGAATAAGCATTCGGTGTTAGAACCTGAAGTACCTCTTCTACAAGATCGCGGAGGTCGAAGTTTTCTGCCTCCAGAATCAATTTTCCGGCATCAATTTTGGAGAGGTCGAGAATATCGTTAATGATGTTGAGCAGGTCTTCTGAGGATCGACGAATCGTATCAACGTACTCGCCCTGGCGCTCATTTACCTGAGTTCGGGCAAGCAGGTCGGAGAAGCCAATGATGCCGTTAAGTGGCGTTCTGATTTCATGGGATACGTTGGCCAGAAACTCGGATTTTGTGCGGCTTGATTCAAGCGCATTGCGGTGCTCAATCATCAATTCGTGGTTGCGGATTTCCAGCTCATCAATGGTTTCCTGACTTTCGCGTGCAGACTGCTCCATCGAGTGTTGGTGCTCAATATTGGCTCGCTGAATGGCGGCAGCCATCGCATTGACGCCTGCGGCGAGATCCTGCAGTTCACCGGTAGAGTTAACGTGAATTCGGGTATCGAGTTTACCGCCTCGAATTTCGTTCAGGGCGTTCAGGATGTCCTGTACCGGGCCTGAGATATTACGGCTGATCCGTATGGCGAAAAACGATCCTAACAGCAGAACAACCGCGATAATTGAAAACGAGGATGCAAGGAGCTGGTATTGCATCAACCGGGTATTGCTGTTCGACAGTTCTATTTCTGCCCAGCCCAGAAGGCGCAATTCGGTATCCTGAGCCTGAGCATAAAATTGCTCTGTGAGCTGATCTGAGATCACCAGATTCTGGGCAAATATGGGAGCTTTTACCCTGACAGAGCCTGTTGTTCTGGCAAGCTGTAGCTGATTTTCCTTCAGCTCTGTGGCACTTATCCGGTCAGTTATCATACGTGGCCCCGAGTGAGCCAGTAGGTTCATCTCTTGGTCAAACATATTGACGGCACGTACGTCCCTTTCTTCGAGCATATTGTTAGCAATGTTCTGAAGAATCCCCGTGTTTCCGGTCATAACGCCGTACTCACAGGTGGGCGCCAGTTGTTTGCCCATGGCCAGGGCGCGCGCCTCGAGAAGGTCACTAAGGTCGGAAGTCCGACCAACGATAAAGAACATCCCGAGTACCAGCGATACCATGACACCGGGCAGGAGTGCCATCAGAAGGATGCGATTGCGGATGCTCCAGTTATTCATACGGGCGTGTCTGATAAAAATCCCAGAATATAGGGCAGACTGTCATGGTGCAAATCTGACATGCACTACCTCCGGCTCTTCGTTAGAATAGCGCGCCATATGCATACGCCTGATTTCCGGAGTACCTATGACTGATCCTGTTTATCCTACCATCGCAGACTGTGTTGGTCAGACTCCGCTGGTACGTTTGCAGCGGATGCTCGAAATCGATAACGGTAGTCAGGTTTTGCTGAAACTTGAAGGGAACAACCCCGCGGGCTCAGTCAAAGACCGACCGGCGCTGTCGATGATCCAGCAGGCGCAGGCGCGTGGGGATATTAGCCCGGGCGATACCCTGATTGAAGCAACAAGCGGCAACACTGGTATTGCGCTGGCCATGGCTGCCGCCATCATGGGATATCGGATGATTCTTATCATGCCCGATAACGCCACGATGGAACGTCGTTGGTCGATGGAGGCGTATGGCGCTGAGCTGATACTGGTGTCGAAAGAGGAGGGTATGGAAGGTGCCCGGGATCTTGCTCTCAGGATGGAGAGCGACGGTAAAGGCGTGGTGTTGAACCAATTTGGTAATCTGGATAACCCTGAAGCGCACTATCGGGGTACCGGCCCTGAAATCTGGCAGCAGACGCATGGGCGTGTCACCCACTTCGTCAGTTCCATGGGTACAACCGGAACGATCATGGGGGCATCACGTTACCTCAAGGAACAGAATCCTGATATCCAGATCATCGGCCTGCAACCATCGGATGGTGCGGCGATTCCGGGAATACGTCGCTGGCCTCAGGAATATCTGCCGACGATTTTTGACAGTCAGCGCGTCGATACCGTGAAAGACATCAGTCAGGATCTCGCTGAAAATACGATGCGTGAGCTGGCGCGTCGCGAAGGTATCTTCTGTGGCGTTTCATCAGGCGGCGCGGTAGCTGCCGCGATAGATATTGCGCGTTCAAACTCAGGGGCAACCGTGGTGGCGATTGTCTGTGATCGCGGTGATCGTTATCTGTCATCCGGTGTCTTTGCGACATCTTGAATCGAAGAAAAATGCCCCAATTTAGTGCTTCACGAGATTATTTGCCTCAGGCATTGATGCGGTTTTACTGAATAAATAATAACGGATGGAAGACGCGTGAAGCAGTCAGGAAAAGGCCGTGAACTCAGCCTGATCATCGACAACCTGAATTCTGAAGGGCAGGGAGTTGCCCGCTCTGGGCGCGATGTCTATTTTGTGCCGGGTGCACTGGTCGGGGAAAAAGTCCGGGTGCGAATGCTCGAGCGCAGTAAGAAAATCTGGCATACCCAACTACTGGGGATTGAGGACAATGAGTCTGAAGCCCGTCGCACTCCAGACTGCCCTCACTACCAGCGTTGTGGCGGATGTGATCTTCAGCATATGCAGTACGACGCTCAGGTTCTTTTCAAACAGAGCCGGGTTGAGCGCGAGTTCGGACGCCAGAAGGTCCTGGTCGATAGCTGGGTAGCTCCCCTTACCAGTGAGGAGTGGCACTACCGGCGTAAAGCGCGTCTGGGCGTACGCTTCAGCAAAGAGCAGCAGAAGAACTTTATTGGTTTCCGCGAGGCTGCGAGTTCTCACCTCACCGACATCAATCGTTGCATTGTGCTGCCTGATCACCCTGCACTGGGCTGGTCCGAGTGGCGTCAGGTGATCAATTCACTTGAGGCTGCTTCACTGATTACGCAGATTGAGCCGCTCTGGGCAGACAGTGCATTGGTATTTATCCTTCGGGCGCTGAAGCCGCTCTCTGGAAATGATCATCAGGTTCTGACTCAGACCTTTGAGCGTTGGCAGGCAGGCTCTGATTTGCCTCTGCAATTATGGGTACGCACAGAGAAGCATGCTTCACCTGTGGCTTTGTGGCCGGATAACCCCGACGAAATATGGCACGAAGTTGATGGTCTGAAGCTGCGTATTCAGGCCGACGACTTTATTCAGGTTAACCGCAGCATCAACCAAAGCATGGTGGCTCAGGCGCTGAAGTGGTTGGAGCCAGCGGAAAATGAACAGATCTGGGACTTATTTGCCGGGCACGGAAACTTCTCTATGCCCCTGGCAAAGCGCTGCAAACAGGTTGTTGCCGTCGAGGGCCAGCAGGCTATGACGGACAGCCTTCAGGCGCAGGCAGAGAAACTGGCCCTTTCTTTGCAGACTAAGTGTGCTGATTTATCGGCATCGGGCACCCTTGAATCACTACCTGAGCCTGATGCTGTGTTGCTCGATCCGCCACGGGCTGGTGCCGAAACGGTTATGACGGAGCGGATTCGCAGGAAAGTTGGCAGGATTCTTTATGTCTCCTGTGACCCGGCGACTCTGGCACGGGATCTCGCACAACTGGTGCCCGCGGGTTATGAGGTTATTAAGGCAGGAATTATGGATATGTTCCCGCAGACGCATCATGTCGAAACCATGGTGCTACTGAAGTATCGGGGAAAATAATGGTTAAGGTACGCGAAGATCATCCACTGTTGCATGACGGTTCACTGGATATAGATCGCTGGTTAGAGGAAATTTCTCATACCTCTGATCTGCACAATCCCGAGGAATTGCGTGAAGCGCTGGAGCTGGCAAAGAAATTGTCAGACGAAGCGATTGCAAACCGCACATACTGGTCGATTGACAGCGTCCAGATGGGGATCGAAATGGCGCAGACATTAATTGATCTGCGCCTCGATAATGCGTCGATCATTGCGGCGATTCTTTATCGTGCTGTCCGTGAAGGTCGTCTTGCACTTCAGAAAGTAGAGCGACAGTTTGGCCAGGAGGTCGCGAAATTAATTGAGGGTGTGCTACGGATGGCTGCTATCAGCGCTATCCAGAATTCCAGCGATGAAGTGGTACTCGGTCAGCGTCAGGCGCAGGTAGACAATCTGCGTAAGATGCTGGTGGCTATGATTGATGATGTCCGTGTCGCACTGATTAAACTGGCAGAAAGAACATCAGCCATTCGTGCAGTAAAAGATGCGCCTGAAGAGAAGCGACGCAAAGTTGCAGAAGAAGTTTTCAATATATACGCACCTCTCGCACACCGCCTTGGTATTGGTCATTTAAAGTGGGAGCTCGAAGATCTTTCTTTTCGTTACTTACAGCCGGACGCCTATAAAAAAATTGCCTCTCTAATTGATGAAAAGCGACTCGCGCGCCAGGACTACATCGATAGTGTTGTTAAGACATTGCGCGATGAACTGACTGCCGCAGATATTCACTGTGATGTCTACGGCCGGGCTAAGCACATCTACAGTATCTGGCGGAAGATGAGCCGGAAGAATCTCGATTTTTCGAAGATTTATGATATTCGGGCAGTGCGGATTCTGGTGCCAGAACTCAGGGACTGCTATGCAACCCTGGGGATCGTACACTCACTATGGCGGCATATTCCGAACGAATTTGACGACTACATTGCGAACCCCAAAGAGAACGGATATCGCTCCTTGCATACTGCGGTGATCGGCCCTGAAGGCAAAGTCCTTGAAGTCCAGATCCGCACGAATGCGATGCACGAAGATGCAGAATTGGGTGTTTGTGCGCACTGGTTATATAAGGGCACAGACATCAGTGCAAAAGATCAGGGCTACGAGCAGAAAATTGCTTGGCTGAGACAGGTGCTCGAGTGGCAGGAAGATCTGGATGACTTACCGCGATTCTTTGGTGAATTGCGCAGTGATATTAACCCTGACCGTATATACGTGTTTACCCCAGACGGTCACGTCGTTGACTTACCGACTGAGGCTACCCCGGTCGATTTCGCCTATCGGGTTCATACTGAAGTCGGTAACAAATGTCGGGGCGCGAAGGTCGATGGCCGTATCGTTCCTCTCACGTATCGACTGAATACGGGCGAGCAGGTAGAAATTCTTACACATCCAGCTGCACATCCAAGCCGGGATTGGTTATATCCGGACTCAGGGTATATTCATACTGCGAGAGCCCGGGCAAAAGTAGCGCACTGGTTCAAGCTTCAGGACCGCGACAAAAATATCGAAGAAGGGCGCCAGCTTGTCCTGCATGAAATGGACCGTCTGGATCTCGTCGATGAACCGCTTCACGATGTCGCACGCCAACTTAATATGAAAGCGGTTGAAGACATGTTTGCCGCAGTCGGTGCGGGTGATCTGCGTCTTGGTCAGATTATTCATCAGTTGCTCAAACAAGCGGACACCAATACGCATCGCCAGCAGGAGTTACCACTGCTGCGTCGTCACGAAGTCTCAAAGTCAGATGCAGCCGATGATGTATTTATTGAAGGGGTTGGTAACCTCATGACGCAGATGGCGCAATGCTGCCACCCCGTGCCGGGCGATGATATCCGAGGTTATGTGACTATCGGTCGTGGGGTCACGGTCCACCGTAGTGACTGCGAAAACCTGCTGCATCTTGCAGCGGTAGAATCGCGTCGCGTACTGCAGGTGAGCTGGGGGCGCCGCCCTGGCAAATTGTATCCGGTAGAGATGGTCATCAGTGCCTATGACCGGACTGGCCTGCTCAGTGATGTCAGTGCGTTGCTTGCAAACGAAAAAGTGAATGTTGTTGCGGTGAATACGCGCTCGGATCAGGGGGACAATACTGCCTCCATGAGCCTGACTGTCGAAGTGGATAGTCTTGAGCGACTCGCACGGGTCATGAATAAAATTGAGCAACTTCCGAATGTCGTAAAAACCCGTCGCGTCCGGGCAGGGAGTTGAAATGGCTTTCTCCGTAAAGGACCTGACTTACGTAATGAGTCGTCTGCGTGATCCTGATACGGGTTGTCCCTGGGATATTAAGCAGGATTTCGCTTCCATCCTTCCGCATACATTAGAGGAAGCGTATGAAGTGGCTGATGCCATTGAACGTGAAGATTGGCCGCATCTCGAAGAAGAGTTAGGGGACCTACTGTTTCAGGTCATCTTTTATGGTCAGATGGGCAGTGAAAAACGATACTTCAGTCTGGAAAGTATTGTTGATCGTCTTGTTGCTAAGTTAATCCGTCGCCACCCGCATGTTTTCCCAGAGGGAACCATCGATAGTCATCGAGCGCCCAGCGAGGACCCGGACGAAGAATGGATTAATCAGCGTTGGGATGAAATAAAAGCGGAAGAAAAGGCTCTGGCACCGCAGAATACAGAGAAGACTTTGCTATCAGACGTACCTGTCACTCTGCCCGCAATCACGCGCGCTGTTAAACTTCAGAAGAAAGCATCGTCTGTTGGATTTGACTGGCCTCAGAAAGATCCCGGGGTTGTCGATAAAATCCGGGAAGAGCTTGATGAAGTTATCGTCGAATTAGATGCGGGTAATGATGCATTACTGGAGAAAGAAATCGGGGATCTTCTTTTTGCCGTTGTGAATCTTGCACGGCATCACAAAATAAACCCTGAGGTGGCGCTGCGTGGCACTAACGAGCGATTCCAGAAACGATTTGATGTTGTTGAGGAGGCCTCGACCATCGCCGGTGGTTGGGAGAACATGACCCCCGACAGCATGGAATCCGCCTGGAAGAAGGCCAAGCGACTTACTGATTGAATTTACTCAGAGCACAGAAAGCAGCCTTAAGCTGCTCTCTTCTCTGGGCTGAATTTCAACCTTGATTAGTGTCTGTCTTCAGACAGCACTTCCCGGTACTTGCGAGCCAACTCCAGAAAACGAGGGGTCAGCCCAACGTCTTCGTACAGTGGAAAACCGTCTTCATCTTCAGCAACGACCTTGTCGCCAGCGACGTATGGAAAACCTGAGGCCATGTCATCCAGTGCGGCGCTGATCAGGTCCCGTAGAATCTGCTCCTTCGACATCGAAGGAAACATTTCAGCCAGCGCCTCAATACGGGCAGCGTCATTAACACTCAATGGTAATGAGTAGCTTTCTTCAGTGAGTTCAGCTCCAAACTCAGAAGCCCAGTGTTGCATCAGTTCATTAACTTTCACGTCGTACTCCTTACGCTGTTGCCTATACTGTTAAGGCAATAAAGTTATGGCAAAAGTTTCTGCTTTTTTCATCCTCTTCTGGAAACTTTGGCAGAGAAATAAATCTGAGCTGGGGCAGGCGACCGCAGTGGCCTTGAGTTTCCGCGGATTTAGCGCACACTGAAGTATCCACTTTTACAATCTACTTACGCCGTCAGGGCAAATCAGAACCGGTCTGCATACTTTGGAGACCATAGGGAGATGATAATGAAAGAACTCGACGCGCTGCTTCGCGATAAAGTAAGAATGCTGGGAAACGCGCTGGGCAACACCATTCGTAACGATCTTGGTGAAGATACGCTGGCGCAGATCGAGACGATCCGTAAGCAGGCCAAACGCGCACGCACTGGAGATGAAAACGAGCGCGATAAACTGCTCGATCTTCTTAAAGGATTGGCCGATGATTCTCTGGTGCCGGTAGTTCGGGGCTTTAATCAGTTTCTTAACCTGGCTAACCTTGCTGAGCAGCAGCACGGGATTAGCTGGCGGCGGGAGGATGTCGGTGAAGATAGCACCGATACCATGTTCCCTGACCTTATTAAACGCCTTGTTGAGGCCGGAATCGAAGGCGAAGATCTTACCTCGAAAGTGGCAGCGGCTAATGTCGAGCTGGTACTCACCGCGCACCCGACGGAAGTCACACGCCGTACCCTGATCCAGAAATACGATGAGCTGTCGCACCTCCTGCAGCAGCGTGATGATCTTCATGACGAACATCCATCACTGGCCTCGATTGAAGAACGTATCTCCCGATTGATTAACGAAATCTGGCACACCGATGAAATTCGAAAAGTTCGCCCGACGGCGGTTGATGAAGCCAAATGGGGCTTCGCGGTTATAGAAAACTCTCTCTGGTATGCCATTCCCGAAATGTTACGCAGCATGAATATAGATTTGATGGAAAGAGGCGCTCCCGCCTTACCGTTGGATGCTGTGCCCGTGCGTTTTTCGTCATGGATGGGGGGAGACAGGGACGGGAACCCGAACGTTACTTCGACCGTCACTGAAGAGGTTCTGTACCTGGCCCGCTGGATGGCTGCTGATCTTTATCTGAGAGATATCGAGCACTTGGGTAGTCAGCTCTCTATGTATGCTGGTACTCCTGAATTCAAAGCAAAGTATCCGAGTCATGAGCCGTATCGTGAATGTCTGCATGGTTTGAGAACTCGCCTGGAAAATACCCGGGAATGGGCGCAGGCAAATGTTGATGGTGAAGTCTGCGAGCTTAAACCTCTGCTTGACGACGCTGAATTGGTCGAACCGCTACTGGCCTGCTACGACAGCCTTGTAGGTAGCGGGCTGAAATCCATCGCCGATGGTGACCTGCTCGATACTTTGCGCCGTTGTGCCTGTTTTGGACTTGCACTTGTTCGTCTTGATGTCCGCCAGGAATCAACCCGCCACAGTGCCGTACTCGCAGAAATCTGTGATTTTTATGGTTGGGGTGATTACCTTGAATGGTCTGAAGAAAAAAAGCAGGAGTTTTTATTAAAAGAGCTGACTTCCCGGCGCCCATTGATCCCCGAGTTCTGGGAGCCATCTGATGAGGTTGCGGAAGTATTGGCGACGACACGCATTCTGGCGCAGCCGATTGGTCGAGGGGTGTCCTGCTATATCATTTCGATGGCCAGTGAACCGTCTGATATTTTATCCGTAGCACTGTTGTTACAGGCCTCTGGTGTCCGTCACAAATTACCTGTAGTGCCTTTATTTGAAACCTTGTCTGATCTTGAGCAGTCAGGTCCGCGAATGGAAAAGCTGTGGCAGGTACCCTGGTATAGGGAATACAGCGAATGCCGTCAGCAAGTCATGATTGGGTACTCAGATTCTTCCAAAGACGCAGGTCAGCTAGCGGCGGTCTGGGCTCAGTATCAGGCACAGGAGATTCTTTCCCGCGTCGCCGACGAACAAGGATATTCACTGCGATTATTTCATGGTCGGGGTGGTACGGTCGGTCGTGGAGGTGGCCCTGCTCACCGGGCAATTCTGGCTCAGCCTCCCGGATCTGTGCGCGGAGGGCTGCGGGTAACTGAACAGGGTGAAATGATACGTTTTAAATTCGGTTTGCCCGAAATTGCCGAGAGAAATCTTAAAATTTATATATCTGCTGTGCTTGAGGCTAACCTTTTACCCCCTCAGGCACCTGTCAAAGAATGGCGGGATACCATGAGCGAGTTAGCAGAGGTTGGTGTGGGGTCGTACCGAGCTATGGTACGGGACAATCCAGACTTCGTGAGTTATTTCCGTGCTGCTACCCCTGAGCAGGAACTGGGGAAATTATCGCTTGGAAGTCGCCCTGCAAGAAGACGTTCCGGTGGTGGAATTGAAACCCTGCGTGCGATTCCATGGATCTTTGCCTGGACTCAGATCCGTTTAATGTTGCCGGCATGGCTAGGTGCAGACAGCGCACTGGAAGATCAGATACAGCGTGGCAAACTCACGACTTTAAGGCAGATGTATTGTGAGTGGCCATTTTTCAGAACCTACATAGATATGTTGGAAATGGTGCTCTCGAAAGCAGATACGGCGATTGCGGGATATTACGAAGCGCTACTGGTTGAACCCGATATGCAGCCCCTCGGCAGTCTGCTGCGACAGCGCCTGGGTAATGTGACCGCACTGGTATTACAGGTTAAAGAGCAGAGCGAATTGCTGGAGCATAATCAGAGTCTTCAACAGTCGATGCAGGTTCGTGATCCCTACACTGACCCGCTTCACTATCTACAGGCTGAGCTGCTGTATCGCGAGCGCCAGTCTGCCGATGTAGTCAGTACTGAAGTCGAGAAAGCGCTCATGGTTACCATGGCGGGCATTGCTGCTGGGATGCGTAATACGGGCTGATTGCCCGTGTTCTCTGGCTCTCAGAAGGCCCCGACCAAGGTTGTGCTGGTTGTACAGGTGATTTCATCTAGAATCACTTGAGCAATAGCTGGCTAAAGAGTAAGGTTAGGCCTATTTTTCTCTCTGGCTGATCAAATATTAAACAATAATGAACAGTCCAGTACCGATTTTGTTTATCGAGGAGCAGGCTCATGCGCGTCATTCTTCTAGGGGCTCCGGGTGCGGGTAAAGGTACCCAGGCCCAGTTCATCTGTGAAAAATTCTCAATTCCCCAGATTTCAACCGGGGATATGCTGCGAGCTGCAGTAAAGGCAGGCAGTGAGCTTGGCCTTAAAGTGAAAGAAATTATGGAAACAGGTGGCCTGGTATCTGACGAGATTATTATTGATCTGGTTAAAGAGCGTATCCAATCTGACGATTGCGCCAATGGTTTCCTGTTTGATGGCTTCCCGCGTACGATTCCTCAGGCTGAAGCCATGATCGAAGCCGGTGTTGATATCGACTACGTTGTCGAGATCGATGTCGATGACGAAGAAATTGTTAAGCGTCTGAGCGGCCGTCGCGTTCACCCGAATTCAGGTCGTGTGTACCACGTGATTTATAACCCTCCAGTAAATGAAGGGAAAGATGACGAAACTGGTGAAGATCTGATTCAGCGCGATGACGATCAGGAAGACACTGTGCGTAAGCGTTTATCAATCTATCATGAGCAGACCGCTCCATTGGTAAGCTTCTACAAGAAGCTGCGTGAAGAGAAGGGCGAATCAGCTCCAGAATACGTTCATGTTCCAGGTGTAGGTTCTTTGTCTGACATCACTGAAAAAGTTACGAGCGCTTTAAGTTAAGTTCTCAAATAACTCTAATGAAAGGAGCCGCAAGGCTCCTTTTTTGTTTCTATAAGTTAATACCCGAATAAGAAATAAAGTTCAGCCGGTGTTCCTGTTGCGCTTAATTCGCTCTTCCTCTTACCGACTTCCTTCCAGAAATTTTCAATTCATATGGCCATTATTGATCCATCAACCATGTGTTAATGATTCATAGTCTCCGGGATAAATCTCGATTAGCCGAAGATTCATTGAAACTGACACCCGATAGATGGCGTCGGGAACTCAGCCGGATTTTGTTCTCTAATTAACGGTATGGGCCCTGAAATTTCACTCATTTGGGCCAGATATGCATTCTGCATTTAAAAAATCGAGGATTTTTTTGTTTTTTTTATGAAAAATACTATTATTCCGTCGGTTACTTTATATACTGTATTGAAGTATGAAGATTTACTTATGTGAATTATCACTACTAAGTAAGTCCACAACGAATCGGGGATTCACTGATTATCAGCCCCACCGCTTTTATAAACAGGTAAGTAAAAGAGGAAATACCTATGGCTAAAACTAAAGCACCTGCCAAGCGCGGCCGGAAGCCTGCGGCGAAAAAGCCGGTTGAGTCTGCGGTACCTGCTGCTGTTGCAAAGGCAACGAACGCCGTTGAAAAAGCGGTGGCAGCTCAGTCCAAGCAGAAAGAACGTGTCACTGCCGCTGAAACCAAGCTGAAGCAAGCAAAAGTGAAAGCTGCTGGTCCAAAGGCCACTGCCGCGACTAAGCGCTCAGTAGCGACTGCTACTAAGGCGGTCAAAACTCAGAAAGAGAAACTCTCTGAATTGACGCAGAAGGTTGCTGAAGCCAAGAAAGACCTCAAAATTGCAGAACTGAAAGCCCGCATTGAAGCGACTGCTGCGAAGGCTGAAGAAACTGTTAAAAGTTATGCTAAGACACTGGCTGATAAAGCAGAGGCCGATCTCGAGAAAGCTCTGACTAAATTTGCTACTCAATGGCGTAGCAAGCGCGATAAACAGGACGCCCGTAAAGTTAAAGCTCGCACTACTGCAGAGAACAAAAAAGTAGCTACTGCTTCTAAGAAAATAGAATCTTCGATTAAAGCACTTGAAGCTAAGCCAGCGGCCAAACGTGGTCGCCCTGCAAAAGCGGCTGCACCAGCGAAAGCAACGACTGCTCCGAAGAAGCGCGGTCGTCCTGCTAAGGCGACAGCACCAGCAAAAGCTGCACCGAAAAAGCGCGGTCGCCCAGCTAAAGCGGCTACAGCAACTAAGGCAGCTACCACCGCAGCGCCAAAGAAGCGCGGTCGTCCAGCTAAGGCGACTACAGCCAAAGCGGCACCTAAAAAAGCAGCTGCTAAGAAAACAGCAGCCGCTAAGCCGGCGGCAGCACCTAAGAAACGGGGTCGTCCAGCTAAGGCAGCGACGACAGCAGCGAAAGCACCTGCTAAGCCAGCGGCAGCAAAGGCAGCGCCAAAGAAGCGTGGTCGTCCACCTAAGGCAGCAGCTTCGAAGCCAGCAGCGCCAGCACCAGCCCCAGCTGCTGAAGAGAAGAAAGATTCTTCAGAATCTTAATTCTCCGCTTTGTGAAAGAACCCGGCTCGTCCGGGTTTTTTTATGCCTGACGTTCCTCGCTGTCCGACAGTGAGCTGCGGCATTCTCCCGCTGAATCCTGATATACTCCCCGCATCATTGATCGGTGGTATTCAAATGTCTGTAATTCTCACAATCGACGCATCTTCCTTACTCTGCTCTGTTGCGCTGAATATCAACGGCGAACTGGTCTGGAATACAGAAGAACAGCCAAGACGTCACGCCCAGCGTCTGCTCCCGATGATAGACGATATTCTGGCTGATTCAGGTATTTCCAGGCATCAGCTTGATGGTCTGGCGTTTGGTCGTGGCCCAGGGTCATTTACCGGAATACGGATTGCCGTATCTGTGGCACAGGGGCTTGCTTTAGGATTAGATCTTCCTGTCTGTGGTGTATCGTCTCTTGAGACTGTAGCACTCGCTGCTGCTTCAAATGATGAGACTGCAAGCAAGGTGCTTGCGATTATGGATGCACACATGGGAGAGGTGTTCTGGGGGCAGTTCGACGTTATAGATGGAATGACTCAGGCCGGTGGTGTTGAGCAGGTGGGGTCACCGGAATTATGCCTGACGCAGGCAAGTGAATTCGGAGGGCTGCTTGCTGGTGATGGCCTCAGCTTAGCGCCTTTTAGTGAGTTGAATTCAGCATACGCAACGATTCAGCCGGAAGCTCGCATCATGGCAGCACTGGCGGACCGGGAATGGAATAATGGCAATTTCGGCTCACCCGATAATCAATTACCGGTATATCTGCGTAACTCTGTTGCATGGAAAAAGCTGGATGAACAGCCAAGCCTTCTGAAGCGAAATTAACATAGGAAGTTGTTACCCGTGGATCTACTCGAAATTATTGTCCTTGCAGTATTACAGGGCCTGACCGAATTTCTTCCAATCAGTAGCTCTGCGCATCTGATTCTGCCTTCCCGCATGTTGGGTTGGGAGGATCAGGGGCTCGCATTTGATGTGGCTGTTCATGTTGGAACACTCGCGGCTGTTATTGTCTATTTCCGTGCAGAGATTATACGTCTGTTACAGGGCTGGTTAACGACCGGCTTTACCCGACACCCCAATGCCGATGGGCGGCTGGCGTGGTACGTCGCGTTGGCAACTATTCCGGCAGGGCTTGCTGGTTTATTGCTGAACGACTGGATTGAGGTGAATCTTCGTTCTACGGCGGTAATAGCAGCGACTACCATAGGCTTTGGCATTCTTTTGGGGGTTGCGGACCGGGTCCGGCACGGCCGAGCAGGCTTAGGGGAGATGACACTCCTGATGGCGATGGTGATCGGCGTAGCTCAGATGTTCGCATTGATACCTGGCACATCCCGATCGGGTATTACCATTACTGCGGCGCTTCTGATTGGCATGCAGCGTGTCGATGCCGCGAAGTTTTCATTCCTTCTGTCGATTCCATTAATTCTTGCAGCGGGTGGTTTAAAGACGTTGGAGTTGGCAGAGCAGTCGACCGCTGTTGACTGGCAGTCGCTGATATTAGGTATTGTTATCTCTGCGGTCAGTGCGTGGATTTGTATCTATTACTTCCTCGCCTTCATTAACCGCATTGGCATGATGCCATTTGTAGTTTATCGATTAATTCTTGGCGCTGTTCTGCTTCTGTTTTTCGTATAAATATGACCGAATTATACTGCGCTTCTGATTTTGCTCCTCACCTGCACGAGTTCGCCGACGCGTTTGGATTAGGTGTCTCAACAGCGAACATGCCTCAGAATGCGGAGTATCACCTTCATCATGATGGGCATGCTTTGGGGCTGGTCCGTGGTGATGCGCCCAGGGCCAGAGTGATTGTTGATTTCTGTGCCGGTGCTACAGCGCACAGACGTAAGTTTGGCGGCGGAAAAGGGCAGGATATCGCGAAAGCGGTCGGCGTCAGCTCTGCGTATTTACCGACGGTCGTCGATGCGACGGCTGGCCTCGGTCGTGACTCGTTCGTACTCGCGACACTGGGCTGCCAGGTGACCGCTATTGAACGTCAGTCTGTCGTCGCAGCGCTGCTTCAGGATGGCCTGGAGCGTGCCCGTCTCGATAGTGAAGTTGGGGATATTGTTGACCGTATCCGCTTAGTTCACACGTCTGCACATCAGTGGCTTGCTGCACAGGCCGAGAACTCAGTTGATGTCGTGTATCTGGACCCTATGTTTGATCATGACCCTAAGCAGAAGGCGGCTGTCAAAAAAGACATGCAGGCGTTTCGTGAGGTTGTTGGTCAGGATGTCGATTCCGATGACCTGTTAGGTCCGGCGTTAGATGCAGCGCGATGCAGGGTGGTTGTAAAGCGTGCGCGCAAAGCGCAGCCGCTTGCAGGGCGTGCGCCTTCTTACAGCATTACGGGTAAGTCGAATCGGTTTGATGTGTACGCTCTGGCCAGAGTAGAAGCTCCGGCCTGAGAGGTATCAGCCTTACAGGCTGATCAGAATGGTTTGCCTCAGGTTGGCATCCAACAGATTTTCAAGGATGCTCATGAGAGGGTTCAGGTCTTCGTCGAAAGACAACACGTCATCTTCACCGCAGCTGATCATTCCACTATCAATCAATTGACGTATAAGTGCACGAAATAATGCTTTGTCGAAGAATTCTGGTGCATTAATTCCATAAAGTAAGCTCAGGCGCTGGGCCAGCAGTGTCGATTGCTCTTCCAGCTGTTGAGCGGTCAGGTTTCCACTGCCCTGATGCTTCAGGCGGGAAATCGACAGGAAGTAACGCTGGAGTGTCTGAGAGATCGGATCAGCGAGGCTCTGCAACATCGGTAGATTGTTGCCATCAATGCGGCAATGATAACAACCGTCACTCACTTCCAGATAGCCGCGCTGCTCCAGTACATCCAGCCAGCTGTTAACAGCTTGTTCGAGAGTGTCTTCTGTCCAGTGAAGGAAGAGTTCTGCTTTCAGGAATGGATACAGGGCCTGACAACTTTCGAGGATATCCGCCTGAGTGCAGCGACGATTATTGAGTAGCAGGCATGCAATCAAAGATGGTAGTGCAATGATGTGGAGAACATTGTTGCGGTAGTACGTCAGGGTAACCGCCTGGCGCTCATTCGTCTGAATCAGGTCGCCCATGTCGTGCTTGCTACGGGAAACCGATCCAAGCTCTTCGGCGTGGGCAAGCCAGTCGCTCGCATGTCCGTCAGGTAAAACCGTCATATCGGAATACGGAACCATGGCCAGCAGGTCACGATAGGCTTCCATATGACGCATCAGCTGATTTTCATCCATGGCCTGGCGGGGCGACGCAAGAATAGCGAGTGCGATCAGGTTGATAGGGTTAACCGAGGCTGCGCGGTTGATTTCGGTGACAACGGTAGTGGCCAGCTCATCAACCAGTTCCGGTGCCCAATCAGGGCGATAGTTACATGCTTCGTAGTCCTGATTACTCCAGCCTGGGTGACGCTCTTCAAGGTATGGTGAGAGATGTATCGGTTCGCCAAAGGTAACGTTGACCTTACCAAACGACTTCTTGAAAGAACGCAATGTGCCCAGTACGTCGAGAAGGCTTTCCTTCTTTTTCGCTTTTCCGCGCAACTCACCAAGATAGCTCTTTTCTTCGAATACTTTTTCATAACCCGTATACACAGGCACGAACACCATTGGCTTTTTTGAGTCGCGCAGGTATGAGCGAACCGTCATTGCAAGCATCCCGGCTTTCGGGCTGAGGGTACGGCCGGTACGGGAGCGGCCACCTTCGACGAAATATTCTGACGAATATCCATGGGTAAATACCGAGTGCAGATATTCATCAAAGACGGCTGCATACAGCGGATTACCACGGAAAGTTCTGCGCATAAAAAATGCACCGCCGCGGCGGAGTATCGAGCCAACCACTGGCATATTGAGGTTAATACCCGCAGCAATTTGTGGAAGCTGTAGGCCATGGTGGTAAAGAACGTAAGACAGTAATAGATAATCGATGTGGCTTCGGTGGCAAGGAACATAGACGACAGTGTTGTCTTTGCCGACTTCTTTTACCTGTTCGATATTGTGGATAGCCGTGCCGTTGTAGATTTTGTTCCACACCCAAGTCAACAAAATATCCAGGAAACGAACGTTGGTATACGAAATGTTTGAGGCAATTTCATCCGCGTATTTAAGAGCCCGCTTTCTCAGCTTCTCGCGTTTTAAGCCGTTCTCTTTCATTTCACTTTCAATGGCGTGACGGACCATTGGGCGATTCGGGATCTGATGAACCAGTGTGCGTCGGTGAGACAGTTCTGGGCCCAGTACCGATTTTGTTACCTTGCGATTGTGAACACGCAAAACACGGGCGAGTTTACGGGCGACCAGC
>NZ_DDKU01000175.1:16006-18032 GCF_002339775.1 Thalassolituus sp. UBA2590 | reverse complement strand
GGGCGAGTTTACGGGCGACCAGCTCCGGAGAGGTTTCGCCTCCCGCCAGTTCGCGTAACGACAGGGGCTCGGAGAAATGAACAAAGGTATTACGTCCGTTAAACAGAATCGCAAAAAAAGTCATCACGCGGCCGCCGAGGCTACCTGCATTCTGCAGCCAGATACGAAGGAAAGAACGTTCGCGCTCCGGTGAACGTCCCCACATAACCCGCACGGGCATCACCTGAATGTCACGACTGTCATCCGCAAGCATCCATTCAGCTTGTCTCTTCAGATGACGGGGAATTGTAGCGAGCCCATCTTTGCGGAATGGATTTCCGGGGCGGCGATAAATGCCGAAATAAGGATTGCCAGGTAAGGTACCATTCAGCCGTTGCTGAAATGGTGCCTGCCAACCACGCTCGGAGACTTCTTTGTTAATAACAATCTGCTCGGCATATGAGGGATAGAGCATGGCGTAAATAACGGGCTGCACTGGGTCCAGTTCGATCTTGTCTTTATCAGCACCAATAATCTTTGTCTTGACCAGCTTATAAAGCAGCTTCTGTTGCCACTGATTGATTCGGATACGTAATTTTCGGATGACGCTCATAGATGAACCTGTAAAAAAGAACCATTTCAGGCGGCGGATTATATGTTATCCACGTGACAATTACTGGTGCTGTACCGCCAATTAATAGTGCGGTGGTGGCGGTTCGTCCGCTGGATTTGCAATCCCGCTGTCGGTTGTCTGGATTTGCTCCATGCGCCGATACATATGCTGCAGTGCTTCTTTTGCTAACCGGAACTCTGCTGATATGGTCGCAAGTTCTTTATTCAGAGTCTCCACCGTATCCTCGAGATATGTAATCCGCGTTTCAAGTTGAGTGACTCTTTCGGCCGCAGGCGGCAATTTATTTTCCATGATTGCAGTCTCCATGCGCTATCGTGTTGATTTTTTTGGTTAATTGGGCTTTCATAGCCCACTTGTCAATGGTCTGCGACGGTATTTTTACGTATATCGGGCATCCCGTCTCTGGCCGGCATAATAACAACGAGTGATTCGGGATAACACATGGGTAAGTTAATGGTTCGTAAATTAATCGTAGCAGTCGTATTTGCAGTAATAGCGCCGTTTGTTGTCGTCGCGCTGATTGCAGGTCTGGCTAAAGATATTCAACTGGCTGGTGGTGCTGCCACTAGCTTCTCTACTCTGCTGAACTCAGAAGGCATGGCGGTCGCACTGATTGTTATGGCAATTCTGGCATTCATCATCAGCTTTGTGTCTGCTCAACTGGTTCCGGCGCGTCGCCGTCGCCAGCGCAGCAGTGGCACTATGGTTGAGAGTGACGTAGAAGATGGCCGTGAGCGTGGCGTCGTTAAGTGGTTCAACGTGAAGAAAGGCTTTGGCTTTATTACCTGGGACGAAGGCGAGGATGTGTTTGTTCACTTCCGCTCTATCCGTGGTCAGGGGCATCGCTCTCTGACCGAAGGTCAGCGCGTTAAGTTCAGCGTTGTTCGTGGTGAGAAAGGCCCTCAGGCGGAAGATGTATCGGCGATACGCTGAGTCTGATGAGTATAAAAAAGCGGCTTGAAGCCGCTTTTTTTGTATCTGTCTTCAGCCCTGATATGGGCTACTGGATCTTCTCTCGATGAAGCGAGAGCTCGTCGCAGCTCTGCGACTCGCACAGCCAGCAAAGCGTAATTTTCAGATGAGACCAGAGCATAGGCTTACCTCCTTTCTATAACTGCAGTATAGACAGGAGGTTGTACTGTGCTCTGCACTGACCTGAAAGTCAGGCGACTAAGCCAACCAATCTCAGAGTTTCAGAAGAGATTTAAGCAGTCGTGGGTTCGCTACTGCAATGTTGGCTGGTGCAGAAACACGCGGTGCGCCATCAATGGCTGCAAGCAGGCAGCCCGCTTCTGAGGTCAGAAGAGTGCCGGCATTCAGTGCGATGGCGTCGAGATCAGACACCAGTGCCGCCTGGAAGCGGTCCGCAGCAACATAAGCCATGGTCAGAATGCCCGAGCCAATAGAGCGTAC
>NZ_DDKU01000175.1:0-15695 GCF_002339775.1 Thalassolituus sp. UBA2590 | reverse complement strand
GAGCCAATAGAGCGTACGTCGTAGTTTGATTCCATCAGGCGCATTACTTTCGCGCGCTGGTCAGCCGCGTTGTCACTCAGGCCCATAGGCTGAGTGAACGCAGTAATTGCGTCGGTCAGGGTAGTCACGCCACCACAACGGATGCGGCGACCATTAAGTTGGGTGCCGCGACCACGTGAAGCGCTGAACTCATCACCATTCATTGGGTTGAGGACAACGCAATGCTCAGTGCGGTCTTTGTGCAGGCAGTTGATGATGATAGCAAACGCCGGAATACCTACGCGGAAGTTAGCGAGATCATCGATCACACAGATCTGCCACACTGGCTGACCTTCTTTGCCGGCGTTGAAACCGGTTTCGCGGCCTTCGAAGTTATCGTCGGCGAGTGACTTCTTCAGCTCGAAAATAATGCTCTTTTCGAGACCAATGGTGCAGTCAGCAATAAACTTAGCTTTTTCCTGATCAGTACTCTGAGCAGCATCAAAACGGTCAAGACGACGAACCAGATCCTGACCGGCGTTGCGCGCAGCGCGCAGCGCCAGATTCACCATGGGTTGCATAGGGTATTCCTGTTGCTTTAAAGAACGTAAGGCAGGGCGACAGACCCAGCCTTTAAAAAACGGCCGCGAAGTATAACAGCGTAGAACTGGTTGGCGAAGTCCCTTTTGCGCTACACTCTCGGCCTTTACATTCCTACCACGTCGGGTCTTACATGCTGAACAGAATCTGTGTCGTGATGGTTAACACCACACACTCCGGAAATATAGGTGCAGCGGCACGGGCGATGAAGAACATGGGGCTCAGTCGCCTGCTGTTAGTAGATCCGATAGCAAGCATCGATGAAGAAGCGATTCAGCGCTCTTCCCGCGCTGAAGATATCCTTCACAATGCTGAAATTCATCCGACACTGGAAGGCGCGATCGCGGGTTGTGGCCTGGTGGTTGGCACCAGTGCTCGCAGCCGCAGCGTCCCGTGGCCACTGATGACGCCGCGCCAGTGCGGCGACCGGGCGGCTCAGGCAGCAGCAGCGGGGAATGATATCGCGCTGGTTTTTGGCCGCGAAAGCCGTGGCCTCACGAATGAAGAGCTCCATCTGTGTAATGCACACGTGCATATTCCAACGGATGAGAACTTCTCTTCGCTCAATGTAGCCCAGGCGATTCAGGTCATGGCGTACGAAATGCGCCTCGCACTGACCGAGGTTGAAAACGCTGAAAGTGAGCAGCGGTGGGGCGTGGATTGGGACTACCCCATGGCAACGCATGATCAGTTGAACGGTATGTTGCAGCATATGGAGCAGACTCTGGTTGAGATTGGCTTCCTTGACCCCAATACTCCCAAGCAACTGATGACGCGTGTGCGCCGGCTTTTTCAGCGGGCGGCTCCGGATCGCATGGAAATTAATATTCTCAGGGGCATGTTGGCGGCCATTCAACGGCGTACAGATCCCTCAGAGTCTGATGAGAAAGGGGATAAGGCTTGAGTATCCGTCAATTGCGCGATGATATCGCATGTGTGTTCGACAGGGACCCGGCGGCACGGAATACCTTCGAGGTACTCACCACCTATCCGGGCGTCCATGCGATCATGCACTACCGCCTGGCCAACTGGTTATGGCGCCGCGGCCTGAAATGGTTCGCGCGTGTGCTTTCTACGTTCAGTCGCTGGATGACGGGAATCGAGATTCACCCGGGCGCAACCATTGGTAACCGCTTCTTCATTGATCACGGCATGGGCGTGGTGATTGGTGAAACCGCTGAGATTGGCGACGATGTGACCCTTTACCATGGTGTGACTCTTGGTGGCACAAGCTGGAATAAAGGTAAGCGTCACCCAACCTTGCACGATGGTGTTGTGGTCGGTGCAGGCGCTAAGGTGCTAGGCCCGATTACTGTAGGCGCTGACGCTCGTATTGGTTCTAACGCTGTGGTGACCAAGGACGTGCCTGAATCTGTCACTGTGGTGGGCATTCCAGGGCGTATTATCCGCAAGGCGAGTACGGATGCTGAGAACCGCCGGCGGGAAATGGCTGCGAAGATAGGGTTTGATGCGTACGGTATGACCGATGATATGCCCGACCCGATCGCGCGCTCGATCCACAACCTTATGGATCACATGCATCACGTCGATAAGAAAATCGACAATATGTGCCGGGCGCTGAGTAACCTTGGGGATCACAGCTGCGAAGATGCACTTCCTGAGCTGGAAGAAGAAACCTTCGTCAGCCTGCATGAGCGCCTCGAGGCAGAAAGAGAGAAGTCCTCCGGAGACTGACAAAAGCTTTCGCAACATAGTTGACTGTTTTAGTCGGAAATACGCATAATCAATCCAGTACTAACGAGGTGAGATTATGCGTTTAACGACTAAAGGCCGTTATGCTGTGACAGCAATGCTGGACCTGGCTATCCATGCACGTCAGGGGCCAGTCAGCCTGAACGATATTTCCGGTCGTCAGGGAATATCTCTGTCATACCTCGAACAGCTGTTCGCCAAGTTGCGGCGTAATGGTCTGGTATCCAGTGTGCGCGGGCCGGGTGGTGGTTATCAACTTAGCCGTGCTGATGCTGAGATTAACGTTGCTGAGATTGTGGATGCGGTCAACGAATCCATGGACGCCACACGCTGCAACCGCAAAGGTGACTGTCAGGATGGCGAAGAGTGCCTGACTCATCATTTGTGGATGGATCTGAGCGATCAGATCCACAGTTTCCTGAAGAACATATCCCTGTTTCAGCTTATTGAGCGTCGTGAAATCAAAGACATCGCCAGTCGTCAGGAGCGTGGAGTCCGCGACCGTATCGATAGTCTGTTGATTACCGACAGCATGGACACCAGTCGCTCGGCTTGACGCCAGAGATCCGCTGAGGACAATGCGCGTTAAAACCCAGTGATGCGGATACAGCAATGAAATCAATTTATCTCGATTACGCAGCGACGACTCCCTGTGCTCCGGAGGTCGCGGAAGCAATGACTGCCTGCCTGACTCTGGACGGCAACTTTGCGAATCCTGCGTCACGTTCGCATCGCTACGGCTGGCAGGCTGAGCAGGCGGTAGAGAATGCCCGTGGCCAACTGGCCCGTCTGATCGGCGCTGATACCCGCGAAATTGTCTGGACGTCGGGCGCGACTGAAAGTAACAATCTGGCAATCAAAGGCCACGTCGAAGCGCTTCGACGCGAACAGCCGGATACTCCACTTCACATCATCACCTCCGCCATTGAACATAAGGCGGTTCTGGATACGGTGGCCTACCTTGAACGTTGGCACCAGGTTCACGTCAGTTACCTTACGCCGGATGCGGGTGGCCTTATTCAGCCGTCGCAGGTGGCGGATGCTCTGACCGACAATACGTGTCTCGTCACGCTAATGGCGGTTAACAATGAACTGGGCACAGTGACTGACATTCCAGCGATCGCGAAGCTACTCAAAGGTCACAAGGCTTTGCTGCACGTCGATGCAGCCCAGGCTGTTGGTAAAATGGCTGTCAATATCAGTGACTGGGGCGTTGATATGATGTCCTTGTCGGCGCACAAGTTTTACGGCCCTAAGGGCATTGGCGCCTTATATGTACGTCGCGACCCTCAGGTGCCTTTAGTCAGTCAGATCCATGGTGGTGGTCATGAGCGTGGCATGCGCTCAGGCACTTTGCCAACGCATCAGCTGGTGGGCTTTGGCGAGGCTGCTCGCCTGGTCAGTGAACAGCTGGTGACCGATGAAGCACGTATCCGCGAATTGCGTGATCGTCTCTGGGCAGGAATCTCATCACTGGGTGATGTCTGGGTGAACGGTGACCTTGATGCGCGCGTCGCTAACCATCTCAATGTGAGTTTTGCAGACGTGGATGGTGAAATCCTGCTTGCCAGCCTGGCGAAAGTGGCCGTGTCTTCCGGCTCTGCCTGTACCTCGGCGAGTGTGGAACCATCCTACGTTCTGAAAGCAATCGGACGCAGTGATCAGTTGGCTCACGCGGGTTTGCGAATGAGTGTTGGCCGTTACACAACGGAAGAAGAGATCGACTTCGCGATTGCTGAAGTTTCGCGTGTTGTAAGCCTCCTTCGTAAACAGTGAGTGAGTTGCGGCATCCTTTATACAACTTTCATAGAAAGGTGCGTATAATCCGCGGGTTTTGAACCCTAAACACACACAAACACCTACTTTGGAGCTAAAAAATGGCTGTAGAACGCACTCTGTCCATCATCAAACCAGATGCTGTTGCTAAAAACGTAATCGGCGAAATCCTGACTCGCTTTGAAAAAGCTGGCCTGCAGGTTGTTGCTGCTAAAATGCTGAAGCTGGACGACGAAAAAGCTGGCGGTTTCTACGCTGAGCACAAAGAGCGTCCTTTCTTCGGTGATCTGGTTGGTTTCATGACTTCTGGTCCTGTTGTTGTACAGGTTCTGGAAGGTGAAAACGCGATCGCTAAGAACCGCGAACTGATGGGTGCGACTAACCCTAAAGAAGCTGACGCTGGCACTATCCGCGCTGACTTCGCTGAAAGCATCGACGCTAACGCTGTTCACGGTTCTGACTCTGCTGAGTCTGCAGCACGTGAAATCGATTATTTCTTCAATGCTGAAGAAATCTGCGCACGCTAAGTGATGCAGTGGGGCAGTAGCAACGCTTGCTGCCCTGTTCACCCTGCCGGCTAGCCCGGTGCTGTACTTCAGGTATTCCAACATGTCCGACACTTCAGAAAAAACCAACCTGCTGGGCCTGTCACCTGCGAAGATGGAAGAGTTCTTCCTGAGCATTGGTGAAAAGAAATTCCGTGCGCAACAGATGCTGAAGTGGATTCACCAGTATGGCGAATCGGACTTCGAAAAGATGACGAACATGGGCAAGGCGCTGCGCGCAAAGCTGGCAGAAGTCAGTGAAATTGTCCTGCCTGAAGTCGTATATGAAGATTTTTCAAAAGATGGCACCCGCAAATGGGTGATGCGTATGCCGGGAGGCAGTGCCGTCGAAACCGTTTATATCCCTGAGAAAGACCGTGGCACTCTGTGTGTCAGTTCGCAGATTGGCTGCGCACTGGACTGCAGCTTCTGCTCTACGGGCAAACAGGGCTTTAACCGTGACCTGACTGTGGCAGAGATCATAGGTCAGCTTTATGTTGCCGCCATGAGTTTTCATGAGCCAGGTGAGCGCCGTGAACGCCGCATCACGAACGTCGTTATGATGGGAATGGGTGAACCTCTGCTCAACTTCGATAACGTTGTCGACGCCATGAATCTGATGATGGACGACAACGCTTATGGCTTGTCCAAGCGTCGCGTCACGCTGAGCACGTCGGGCGTTGTCCCTATGATTGATAAGCTCGGTGATGTCACGGATGTCTCTCTGGCTATTTCTCTGCACGCGCCTAACGATGAGCTGCGCAATACACTGGTACCTCTCAACAAGAAGTACCCGCTCAGCGAACTGATTTCTGCGACTAATCGTTACCTTGGCAAGTTGCCAGACAAGCGTAAAGCCACGATTGAATATACCCTGATCGACGGTGTGAATGACGAGATGGCGCACGCCGAAGAACTGGCTGAGTTGATGAAGCTGGTGCCGTGCAAAATTAACCTGATTCCGTTTAATCCGTTTCCTAATTCAGGCTATCGTCGCCCAAGTAATAACCGCGTATATCGCTTCCGTGATTACCTTATCAGTCAGGGCCATGTGGTCACTATCCGCTCTACGCGGGGGGATGATATCGACGCGGCCTGTGGTCAGCTGGTCGGTAAAGTAGAGGATCGCACGCGTCGTAGTCAGCGTTATATTGATGCCGTTCAGATTGACAGCGAACAGGGAGGTCGAGCTTCGTGATGCCAGTATTCAGACTATTGACAGCTATCACACTGGTAATTGGTTTACAGGCGTGTGTCACCGTCGAAGAAAGTCGTTTCAGTAAAAAAGCGTCTCCTGAGAAGGCCGTTGATAATTACACTCAGCTTGGCCTTGGTTATTTGCAGAAAGGCCGGCCTGACTGGGCGCGTGATCGTTTACAGCGGGCGCTCGAAATTAATCCGGATGACCCACAGGCAAACGATGCTATGGGGTTGGTCTGGCAAACCGAAGGCGAGCTGGATCTGGCGGAAGAATCATTTAAAAAGGCGCTGCGAGAAGACCCTGACTTTACGCTGGCCCGTCACCACCTTGGTCGCCTCTATGCACGCATGAAGCGTCATAAAGAAGCGCGCGATTTGTTGTCCGAGGTTGCTAACGACCGTTACTACAATAACCGGGTTGGTGCATACAACGATATGGCCCTGAATTTCTATCGTATGGAAAATTCTCAGGGAGCCATCGAGGCATATAGTCAGTCGCTGCGTCTGGCCCCTTATAACGTCGATGCGCTGGTCAATATCTCAACTCTGTTATTTGAGGCTCAGCGGTATGACGAGTCTCTCAAATATTTTGATCGCTTTGATCGTCTGGTCGAACGTGATCAGACCGAGCATACAGCGCACAGCCTGTGGCTGGGTATTAAGTTACTGACGATCCATCAGCAGACCTCACGAGGCGTTGCGCTGGCGGCTCAATTGAAACAACGTTTTCCGCAATCTGAAGAATATCGGATGTATCAGGAATCTCTGAACGGTGCTCAGTCATGAATAAAAACATGGAAAACCCGATTAAGCGCAGAAAAAGTCGCAAAATCTGGGTGGGCGATGTCCCGGTAGGTGGTGATGCGCCTATTGCGATTCAGACCATGACGAATACAGAAACGACGGATGTTGCTGCAACCGTAGCTCAGATTCGCCGTGCGCAGGATGCCGGCGCAGATATTGTTCGTGTATCCGTCCCTACGATGGATGCCGCTGAGGCGTTTGGTGAAATCCGCAAACAGGTGGATATTCCACTCGTCTCAGACATTCATTTTGATTATCGCATTGCGCTCCGTGTTGCAGAGCTGGGCGTTGATTGTCTGCGCATTAACCCGGGTAATATCGGTCGTGAAGATCGTGTGCGCGCGGTAATTGATGCGGCGAAAGATAAAGGTATTCCGATCCGCATTGGCGTTAACGCGGGCTCTCTCGAAAAAGACCTCCAGAAGAAATACGGCGAACCGACGCCAGACGCTCTGGTCGAATCGGCTATGCGCCATATCGATATTCTGGATCGTCTTAACTACCCGGACTTCAAACTGAGCCTGAAAGCGTCAGATATTTTCATGACGGTGGCGGCGTATCGCAAAATAGCGGATCAGATTGAGCAGCCTCTGCACCTGGGTATTACCGAAGCGGGTGGTTTGCGAGGTGGTACGGTGAAGTCCTCTATCGGCCTTGGTTTGCTTCTTTGGGATGGTATTGGCGACACTATTCGCGTGTCTCTTGCTGCTGATCCGGTAGAAGAAGTGAAGGTGGGCTGGGATATGCTCAAGTCACTGAAGCTGCGCTCCCGTGGTATTAACTTTATTGCGTGCCCAAGCTGTTCACGTCAGAACTTTGATGTGATCAAAACCATGAACGAGCTGGAAATGCGCGTCGAAGATATCCGTACCGATATGGACGTTGCTGTCATTGGCTGTGTCGTGAACGGACCGGGCGAAGCCAAAGAAGTCGATCTGGGTTTGACTGGTGGTCAGCCGAATCTCGTATACATCGATGGTAAACCAGCTGGCAAACTGACCAACGACGGTCTTGTCGATGACCTGGAGAGAATGATCCGGGAACGTGCGGCGACCCTCGACGAAGAACGCAAAGACCTGATTACCAGCGTTAAATAACTGGAACAGGCAAAAAAGAGTTAAACATGGCAAAGAAAATTCAGGCAATCCGCGGTATGAACGACATACTGCCAACACAGAGCCCGGTCTGGCAGTATCTTGAAGGCACGGTAAAAGATGTACTGGCTGGTTATGGATACGACGAAATTCGTATGCCGGTGCTGGAGCAGACGGCGCTGTTCAAGCGTTCTATCGGTGAAGTGACCGATATCGTTGAAAAAGAAATGTACACCTTTGAAGACCGTAACGGCGACAGTCTGACGCTGCGTCCGGAAGGCACGGCCAGTTGTGTGCGTGCGTGTGAAGAGCACGGTCTTCTGTACAATCAGACGCAACGCTTGTGGTACACAGGCCCCATGTTCCGCCATGAGCGTCCACAAAAAGGCCGCTATCGCCAGTTTTATCAGATTGGTGTTGAGACCTTTGGAATTGCGACACCGGATATCGACGCCGAACTGATTCTGATGACTGCGCGTCTGTGGGAGCAGCTGGGTCTTGCTGACTCGGTAACGCTGCAACTGAACACACTGGGTAGCAATGATGCGCGTGCGCGTTATCGCGATGCACTGGTTGATTACCTCAGCGCGCGTAAAGACCAGCTGGATGAAGACAGCCAGCGTCGTCTTGAGACTAACCCTCTGCGAGTGCTCGATAGTAAAAACCCGGAGACCCAGGCTCTCTTGGCTGATGCGCCAGAGTTGCATGACTATCTGGACGATGAGAGCCGCTCGGATTTTGACGCCCTGCGTGCGGTACTCGACGCCGCTGGTGTAAAGTACGAAATCAACCAACGCCTGGTGCGTGGTCTGGATTACTACTGCAAAACCGTCTTTGAATGGGTAACGGATAAGCTGGGTGCACAGGGAACTGTCTGTGCCGGTGGTCGTTACGACGGGCTGGTCGAGCAGCTGGGCGGTAAGCCAACACCTGCGGTGGGTTTTGCCATGGGTGTTGAACGTCTGATATTGATGCTGGAAACGCTCGAAGTGATTCCTGCTGAAGTGATGCAGACTGTGGATCTGTACGTATGCGGTGTCGGTGAAGGTGCGAGTCTTGCGTCACTGATGCTGGCAGACAGCCTGCGTGCTGAGCAGCCATGGTTGCGGGTACAGACCCACTGCGGCGGTGGCAGTTTCAAGAGTCAGATGAAGAAAGCAGACAAGAGCGGTGCATTGTTTGCGCTGCTGTTGGGTGAAACCGAGATCGCTGAAAAGCAGGTGACGGTGAAAGACCTTCGCGGTGAAGCAGGACAACAAACCATTGCCCAGAGTGAACTGGGTCAGTGGCTGACAGATAACCTGAGCTGATTAACAGACAATAAAAATAGCTTGTCGGAGACGAGATAATGACCGATTTAAGAACGGATGAAGAACAGGCAGAGATCATCAAAAAGTGGTGGTCAGAAAACGGCACCAGTCTGGTATCAACGGTTGCTGTTGCTATCGCTGGTGTGGTTGGTTGGAACTACTGGCAGGACAGCAAGCAGGCGACCGGTGAAGCGGCCTCTGCGGTATACACTCAGCTGGTTGAACTGGCAGCTCAGGAAAACAGCGACGCAACTGCCGATATGCAGCGTCTTGCTGAACAACTGAAAACAGACTTCAGTGATACTGCATACTCCGATTTTGGCAGTCTCTTTATTGCGCGCATTGCCGCAGAAAATGGTGACTATGAAGCGGCTGCTGCTGAGCTTCAGGCGCTGGTAAACGACGCCGATGCAGAGCCGGTTAAGCTAGCCGCACAAGCGCGTCTGGCGGCCGTGCTGACACAGCAGGGTAAAGCGGATGAAGCTCTGGCAGCATTGCCAGAGAAAGCTGATCCAGCTTTTGCTCCACAAATTGAAGAAGCGCGCGGTGACGCTCTGTTCCGTAAGGGCGAGCTGGCCAATGCGCGTGATGCCTATCTGAGAGCTATGGATGCTGCACAGGCGCTGGGACAGAACAACAGCATTCTGCAGCGCAAAATAGATAGCCTGAATACACCGGATACTACTTCCTCTGAGGACGCCTGATGCATTCGCGCCACTGGTTTAAGTCTCTTTTAATCACTGCATGTGCGGCGGCTCTGGCGGCCTGCGCATCCACCAATGATCGGGTATTGCCTGATGCGTCTGGCGAAGCAAAGCCGGATGTTGTCTGGCGTATCAATCTTGGTGAAGGGCCGGGGGTTACATATACCCGCCTTAAAGCAGCGGTTGATGGTGATACCGTGTACGCAGCGGACACCGGTGGTACGGTAACGGCGGTTGAGCTGGCGTCGGGTGACCGACTCTGGACGAAAGACCTGGAACAGCCAATTCTTGGCGGTGTCTCTTTCAGTGATGATCAGTTATTTGTCAGCCTGCGGGAAGGCACTCTGGTTGCTCTGTCGGCAGAAGATGGGTCAGAGCAGTGGCGCGCTATGCTGCCAAGTGAAGCTGTGGCTCAGGCGGCTGCCGACGATCAGCGGGTATTTATCCAGACGGTTGATGGGCGCGTTACTGCGCTTGAGCGTGATAATGGCGCTCAGGCCTGGTCCTACGAAGCGGGTATGCCGGTTCTTTCGGTACGGGGCACAGGTACGCCGTTAATTACAGATCGTCTGGTGATTACCGGATATGCGACGGGCAAGCTGGTCGCGCTCGATAAAGTACTTGGTATTCCGCGCTGGGATATCCGTCTCGGTGTACCTGATGGTCGTTCTGAACTTGAACGTCTGGTCGATGTTGATGGTTCCCCTGTGTCAGACGGACGTATTATTTTTGCGGCTGCGTACCATGGCAAAGTGGCGGCGGTCAGCGAGATGGGTGAGACCATCTGGCAGGAAGAAGGCTCAACTTACACCAGCCCTGAACTGGCACTTGGCAGCGTTTACCTGACGCTCGACGATGACAGTATTCAGTCGTATGACATGATGACCGGCGCTAAGGCCTGGTTACAGACAGAACTGATGGGGCGTGGCCTTGGCCAGGTAACAGCTACCGGGACCTATCTGGCGGTTGGCGATGAAGAAGGTTACGTTCACTTCATCAGTCAGGTCGATGGCGGTATTGAGGGGCGTATTATGCTGCGCCCGCGACCTCTGCATATAAATTATCCGCACCAGACTGAGGCAACGAACTGGCGCCTTTCCCGTGGTCGCGATTTTGGTATCCGTAGCAATATGCTGGACACAGACGAAGGCCTTCTGGTGTATACCAATGCCGGCGATCTGGCGCTGATCGAACTGCGTTGATGCCATTCACTTTCTTATCTGAGGTTTCCTGACATGGTACCTGTTATCGCTCTCGTCGGACGCCCGAATGTTGGTAAATCGACGCTCTTCAACCGACTGACCAAAAGCCGTGATGCGCTGGTGGCTGAAATCGCAGGCCTTACCCGTGACCGTAAGTACGGTGAAGGGAAGGTGGGAGATCATCCTTTTATTGTTATTGATACCGGCGGTATCAGCGGACAGGAAGAAGGAATCGACTCGGCAATGGCGGGGCAGAGCTTTCAGGCTATTCAGGAAGCTGACATCGTATTCTTTCTGGTCGATGTAGGTGCGGGTATTACTGCCGGTGACCGCATGATTGCAGATCACCTGCGTCGCAATGGTAAAGCAGCCTATCTGATTGCTAATAAAATCGATGGTAAAAATCCGGACATCGTTCTGGGCGAATTCTTCGAACTGGGTATGGGTGAACCCCTGCCGATCGCTGCAGCACATAACCGCGGCATTTCTGCACTGATTGATTACGTCATGGACGAATTAATCGAAGAGGAAAAAGTCGAGCAGGAAGAGACCGGTTACTATTACGAAGAGGGTGAAGAAGAAGTTCATCACGAAGAGCTTGATATTAAAGGTATCAAGATCGCTGTAGTCGGGCGTCCGAATGTCGGTAAATCTACACTGGTGAATCGCTTCCTTGGCGAGGAGCGGGTGGTTGTCTATGACGAAGCCGGCACGACCCGAGACAGTATTTATATTCCCTACGAACGCCATGGTCAGGAATATACTCTGATCGATACAGCGGGTGTCCGTCGCCGTAAGAATATCTCCGAAGCTGCTGAAAAGTTCTCGATTATTAAAACCCTGCAGGCCATTCAGGACTGTAACGTCTGCATACTCGTACTGGATGCACGCACGGGCATTGTCGAGCAGGATCTGCACATGCTGAGTTTTGTACTGAACTCAGGCCGCGCTCTGGTCATCGCCATCAATAAATGGGATGGCATGGATGCAGACGACAAGCAGCGTGTAAAAGACGAGATTGATCGTCGTTTCGACTTCCTGACCTTTGCCGATATGCACTTTATTTCAGCCTTGCACGGAACAGGCGTGGGCCATTTGTACGAGTCCGTTGATCAGGCTTATGAGTCGGCCATGGCGAAATGGCAGACCAACATGCTGACCCGTATTCTTGAAGATGCGATCGCGGCGCACCAGCCACCGATCATCAGAGGGCGTCGCCCGAAACTGAGATACGCTCACCAGGGTGGCTCAAACCCGCCGCGTATTATCGTGCATGGCACTATGGTGAATGAGCTTCCGGAAGATTACCGACGTTACCTTGCCAATACGTTCCGCCGTGTACTCAATATTTCAGGTACGCCGATTCGCTTCGAATTCCGCCAGGGTGATAACCCGTTCTCTGAGAAGAAGAAAGAAGTACGACATTCAAGTAAGCGCCGTGCCCAGGCCGTAGAGCGCACCGACAATAAACGTCGGATTAAGCGTGATAAAGCGCGCAAGCAACTCAAAAAGTCCTACCGTAAGCCCGGCGGCTGACACTTGTTAATCCGTGCTGAGGGAGGCAATATAAGCTCTCTTAGTGTGGAACGTGTCATATGCATAACGTTGTTATAACAGCCTTTCCGGGTGCCATGTCATCTGCTATCGCAGGTGTTGCAGACCTTCTGGTATCTAGTGGCGTGCTGTGGAATGTTATTCAGGGCGAACCCCATGAGCGTTATTTCAGCGTAAGAATTGCCTCCGAGGACGGTCAGCCAGTCCGTTGTGTGAATGGCATCGAGATCTCGGCGCATATGAGTTTTGCTGAAATCGATCACACAGATATTCTGATCGTTCCTACCATTGCTGTTCATATCAATGACGTACTGAAGAAAGAGCAGGCACTGACGGAGCTTCTGCGCAAAGCAGATACGAAGGGTTGGACGATCTGTGGTAACTGCACCGGAAACTTTCTGCTGGCCGAATCTGGTGTGCTCAATGGTCGCAAAGCAACCACGCACTGGGGGTATCGGGATACCTTTGCAGAACGCTATCCCAGTGTTGAACTGGCGGCAGATCAGTTAATTACCCGGGATGGCGATATTTACTGTGCAGGGGGCGGGCTTGCCTGGTTCGACCTCACGTTGCACCTGATTGAGCGTTTCGTAAATCACGAAGTGGCAATGCAGACGGCAAAAGCTTTTGTGTTTGATTACCGCCGCGATAGTCAGCTTTCTTATTCGCTGATGCGCCTTGCTAAGCCTCATAAAGATGATCGCATCAGCGAAATTCAGGAATGGTTGGATACCCACTACGCCGAAAAGGTACTTGTCGAAGAACTGGCGGCCCAGTTTGGTATGTCCAAGCGAACACTTATCCGGCGTTTCAACAGCGCTTTGGCGATGTCACCTAACGCCTATATTCAGACAGTGCGCATCGAGGCGGCACGAAAACTTTTGGAAGAAACCGAGCGAACGGTTGATGTCGTAATGAATGAAGTCGGCTACGAAGATGGCAGCTCATTCAGGCGCCTTTTCCGTTCTAAAACCGGTCTCACGCCCACCGAATACCGACGCCGTTTCAGCCGCAGGTTGTAACCGCGATGAGCACTGATTATAAGCCTCACAGAAAAACGATCCGCAACCCTGTGGTCAGGCATCTTGTCATGGGTGTGGGTTGGCTGAGTGTCGCTCTCGGGTTCGCCGGAATATTTCTGCCAGTGCTTCCGACAACGCCCTTTCTCTTATTATCTGCTGCGTGCTTTGTGCGTACCTCTCCACGGTTTTATCAGTGGCTGGTCGAGCATCCGAGGCTGGGACGTTACCTGATCTACTATCTGGACGGTCAGGGAATGCCGCTGAAAGCCAAGGTATACACCTTGTTGCTGATGTGGACCATGCTACTGCTCACGGCCTTTGTTGTTCTGCAGCGCCCAATGTTGCACTATCTTCTTCCGA
The DNA here is from genome assembly GCF_002339775.1 of Thalassolituus sp. UBA2590. Taxonomy (NCBI): domain Bacteria; kingdom Pseudomonadati; phylum Pseudomonadota; class Gammaproteobacteria; order Oceanospirillales; family Oceanospirillaceae; genus Thalassolituus; species Thalassolituus sp. UBA2590. Next base: position 1,832 of record NZ_DDKU01000175.1, on the reverse strand, counting down.
CCATAGGGTTGGGGGTCACGTTTTATATTCTGCGCCTGCCAACGCTGAAAGTAGTGCCAGAAGCCTCAAGCGAAAAGAGTTAATACCATGCTGAATATTTTAAAAGTACATGCTGACTGGATCAGCTTCGTTCTTCTCGCCATCCTGTTTGTTGTGTTTCCGCAGATCGATCTGGCGGTCAGTAGCTGGTTCTACGATCCGGATTCTGGTGAGTGGTGGGGCAGTGATAGCGCCGTGGCGGACTCGATTTATGGCATTTTTCGTTATATCCCTTATTTTCTCGTACCTGTGCTGCTGTTTTCTGTGATTGCCGGATTCTTTTCCTTTGGTCCAGATAAGGCAAATCGCAAATTACTTACTTTTTTGCTGGTCACCTTGCTCGCGGGGCCAGGTATCCTGGTTCATAGTGTCTTTAAGGAAGGCTTCGATCGCGCTCGCCCCAAGAACGTCGAGCAGTTTGATGGGCACAAAACCTTTACACCAGCTTTTGTTATTAACGAGACCTGCAGTAAAGGGTGTAATTCATTTGTCAGTGGCCACGCTGCCATGGGCTTCTGGTTTATGACGCTCGGTTGGCTGTTCAGCAGTCGCAAGTGGTTCTGGGCCGGGCTGGTTACCGGTGTCGTTTTAAGTGCGACACGTATCATTCAGGGGGGACACTTCCTGAGTGACACACTCTTTGCTGGGTATGTCTGTTATTTCACATTCCGCCTGTGTGGTTGGTGGATTCTTAGACAGAGCAAGCCAGCGATTTGAAAGCCGTAATAGATTAAGAATTTGATACCGCTATTACCAAGAACTGGCGCGAATTGTTACTGATCTGGCTATATTACACCTGTATAACGTTTGTATTACAGACTAATATCAATGCAAAGGTTCTGACATAGGGATCTTTATCTCCACTTTTAAGCCCGGTTTTCACCGGGCTTATTTTTTTCCTTCTTATATATCGTTTTACGCAATGGTATTTCCTGCGGTTCAGCCTGGCGTTTTCGCGTGTGCAATCAGCGTTCAGACTTTTCTGGTGGTATAAAAAAACGCCGGACGAACCGGCGTTTTTAAGCGAGAAGCTAAGCATTACTCAGCTTCAATACCGACAACCAACCAGGGCGCATTGTCGTCACGGAGGTCGCGTTCAAGATGCCATACATCGAAGATACCATCTTCAGATTTTTCCAGATCATCTTTGCAGCGGCCACGGAACAGAACACTGATTTCGCGGTGGGTTGGCGTCTCATCAGCGCGCACAATTTCTGCGTTAAGGTCCAGAATTTCCGTCTTTGGCGGAACCATCAGACGGTTGCGTTGAGCGGCCAGTGCATCGTACAGCTCAGGGCTAACATACTCACGAATCAGGTCGAGGTTGCCGTCGTTCCAGGCTTGTTGAACAAGGTGATAGTGCTCGAGTGCGCCTTGTGTGAAGGCTTCTGCATCAAAGTCAGCAGGCAACGACATAGGTTGATCAGGAGCCACGGTTGCACTCGCAGTCTCGTTCGCTGACTGAAAGCTCTGATGAGTTGCCGGACCGTGCGCCGCGGCGGCTGCCTGGCGCTGCTGAGCTTGCCCGGCTCCACGCAGAAGGCGAATGATGACGAACGCAGCAAGGCCCAGCAGAAGGATGTCCATAATCTGAATGCCTTCGAATGCGCCGCTGCCCAGAAGGTAAGCGAACAGGCCACCGGCCAGCAGGCCGCCCATCATTCCACCCATCATACCGCCTTTGGAAGGGGCAGCCTGAGTGTTACCTGAGGTTTTGTCTGACTGCTTTGCCGGCGCGCTGCGTTGCTGCGTAGGGAAGCTTTTCCCAAAGCCGCCGCTACCAAACCGTTTCG